>NZ_JBPMGE010000025.1:0-24579 GCF_054014795.1 Candidatus Pyrohabitans sp.
CTTCTCTGCTGTCCACTCCTGTTGTCCACAAACTCCTGGGTTACTTTTGTAACTTACTGTGTATAGGAGGAAAGAAACTTAATCAGAATGTTTATAGAAAGATTGTATGGTTGCAGGTGTCAATCTCTACCTGCACCCTTTCTACCAAATGTTTGCATTTGTTAGCATTTGCAAATGCAGTGGGGTATAAAAGATGGGCACAATTGCAGTAAGAGTTGACAAAAATGTTGAAAAGTTCATATCAGATGTCATGAATAAGGAGGGTCTTGACAAGTCCACCACCATCAGAAAACTCCTGGATAAGGGTATCAAACAGTGGAGGCTCGAGAGGGCAATCGATGCATTAAGGTCCGGTAAAGTTACCATCTCCAAGGCGGCTGAAATAGCCGGGGTTTCCCTCTATGAAATGATTGATATAGTCAGGGAAAAGAAGATAGATTATATCCATATCTCAAAGGCTGACCTGGAAGAGGATGTTCATATACTGGAAGGGTAGCAGATGAAATTAGTGCTGGATGCGACTCCCCTTATATATCTGGTCAGGGCCGGATATTACAAATACTTCTCTCAGCTGGGTATAAAACTCCTCACAACAAAGGAGGTCATAAAGGAGCTGAAGCTCGACGAAGCATACCCGGAAAATCAAATAATAGCGAGACTAATTGAGGATGATGTCCTCGAGGTCCATAATCCAGAGAAGCCTCTTGAGATTATCCATGGAACTCATAAAGGAGAGGTAAGTGTTATTGCTCTTGCGATGGAGAAAAATGCCATCGCTGTAATGGATGACAGGATTGGCAGGCTTTACGCAAAGGGGCTCGGCATACACACTGCCCATTCAACCTTCCTCATATTTCTTGCCTTGAAAAAAGGGCTAATCTCCAAACAAAAAGCTAAAGAGCTTGTAGACCTGATGGTCGATGCCGGATGGCGGTGTGATATAGAGACCTACAAGAATGTGCTTAAGCTTATAGAAAGCATTTGACTGTGCGCCATACCCTTTACCTCTCAATAATCTTTATATACGATACCTCATCAGTTAGAGAGAGACTTAGCTTTTTATCATCTAATTCTGAAGGTGAAGAAAATGGGTGCATACAGCTACATAGCGCAGGCATGGAAGAGGCCCGAGGATAGTTATGTTGATGAACTCATGCGTCAACGCTTACCTGAGTGGCGTCGCAGTGGAAGTGTGGTGCGCGTACCCAAGCCTCTGCGCCTGGATCGCGCAAGGGCTCTCGGGTATAAGGCAAAGCAGGGCATAATAGTTGTCCGCGCAAGGATTCGCAAAGGCGGGCGCAAGAAGGAGCGCCCAAATGCCGGGCGAAGGCCGAAGCGCATGGGTGTGGTGAAGTTAACGCCCAAAAAGTCGCTGCGGTGGCTGGCGGAAGAGCGGGCACAGCGCAGATATCCCAACATGGAGGTGCTCAACTCCTACTGGGTGGGTAAGAACGGGAGATATGAGTACTTCGAGGTAATCATGGTGGACCCCCACCACCCGGCTATAAGAAGCGACAGGGAGCTTGGCTGGATAGCTGGGAAGGCCCATCGCGGGCGTGTTTTTCGGGGGCTTACAAGTGCAGGCAAGCGCTCCCGCGGGCTGAGGAACAAGGGCAAGGGTGCTGAGAAGCTCAGGCCCAGTGTGAGAGCCAGGCAGCGCAAAGGAAAGTGATGAGGGTACTGAGGGTTAAGGCGACATGCTTTGCCCATGCAACCGAAGAGGTTGAAAAGGTAAAGCAGGCACTCATCAACATCTTTCCCACAGAGGTGGAGGTGAGGCAGAGCCAGGCCAGGGGTCAGTTTGGCAACCCCATAATCATTCTGGAGGCTGAGGTGAAAAAGCAGCCAGAGATTCGCGCCTTTCTGAAGAGGCTCATTGAATCTCTGCCATCCGGCGATATTGAGAGGCTGCGCAGCGAGATTGAGCGGCGCTTCGAGGAGGGCAGGTTTTACATTCGCCTTGACAAGATGCATGCATACTCTGGCAGGCTGCGCCTGGGGCAGGGACTGCAGGTTGTACTCGTGGTTACCAGCTATCCCTACGATGAGGGCAGGATAAAGCAGGGTCTTAAAAAGCTGCTCGGGGGATGAGAATGTTTATTGACCTTCATGTCCACTCGCTGTGCTCCAGAGGTGTGGATTCACCCGCGCGGTTGCTGGAGGAGGCACGCATTTTAGGGGTAACCCCCGGGCTCTGCGACGGCGTTGCCCATGGCGATGCACTCTCCGGTGTGGAGATAGAGGCAGAGAACAAAAGGAAGCTGGCTGCAGCGATTCGCAGGAGCTGGCAGAAGTTCGACTACGTTGTGGTGCACGGCGGCAGAGCGGTGATTAACCGCGCCGCCGTCTCTGACCCGCGGGTTGACATCCTGGCCCATCCCTACCTTGGGAGGCGCGACTCTGGCATAGATGCTGTGGTTGCGAGGCAGGCGACGCAAAATCAGGTGGCCATCGAGATTGACCTCAGCACCATAATAGTGAGCAGAGGCATCGCCAGGGTGAGGCATCTTCAGAAGGTGCGCCGCATATTGCTCCTCAGCAGAAAGTACGGCTTTGATGTGGTGGTAACCTCCAGGGCAAAGAGCAGATATGAACTGCGGAGCACTAGAGAAGCGGAGGCGGTGCTTCTGAGCACAGGCTTCACCCCTGAGGAGGTAAGGCGCGCCCTTGAGGCGGTGCCAGGGAAGATACTTGAGAAGAAGAGGCTTGCCAGGAGTGAGATTGCCCAGGGGGTGAGGCGGGTTGAAGATTAAGGCTTTACCGCCTGCATTGAGGGAGAGGAAGCGCTACATTGCCTTCTGCGTCGAGAGCGACTGCTCCTTCAGCAGGAATGAGGTGGTCAAGGCGGTGGTAAACTCGGCGCTCGCCATGTTCGGCGAAGCCAGGGTGGCGGAGTTCAATTTATTTGTGCTCGATTTCGATGAGGCGAAGCAGGAGGGTTTTCTGGTGTGCTCCCATCGCAGTGTGAATGAGGTTATCGCTTCGCTGAGCCTGGTGGGGGAAATCTCAGGGAAGCGCGTCCACCTCCGCAGCCTCGGCACCAGTGGTACTGTGAAGGCGCTCAAAAGAAAGTTTTTAAATAGGAGGAGACACTTTATAAATTCAGAAAGGACAGTAAAGTTTAAGGGCAAAGAGTTTGTAGTTGTTAGGGAAAGCGGAGAAAGGGTTGATGCCCTGCCTCGTGATGAGGAGCTCATTGAGAGGTTAAAGCTTCAGAAGATGAGATTTATTGGGGTCACAAAAAGTGATTTAAGAGGTGAATAAGATGCAACCAATGCCGAGCATGGGTTATGACAGGGCCATCACCGTGTTCAGCCCTGATGGAAGGTTATTTCAGGTGGAGTATGCGAGGGAAGCAGTCAAGCGCGGGACAACCTCGCTGGGAATAAGGTATAGCGATGGTGTGCTTCTTGCTGTGGATAAGCGCATTACCTCCAAGCTTGTTGAAGCGAGGAGTATAGAGAAGATTTTTCAGGTTGATGATAACATAGCTGCCGCAACCTCAGGCTTGGTTGCGGATGCTCGCGTGCTTGTGGACAGAGCGAGGGTGGAATGCCAGGTGCACCGCATAACCTATGGCGAGCCGATAGATGTCGAGCTGCTCGCCAAGAAGATATGCGACTTCAAGCAGCTCTACACCCAGCACGGGGGCGTTAGGCCCTTTGGAATAGCGCTGCTCATCGCTGGTGTCAACGAGACCCCGAGGCTGTTTGAAACAGACCCCAGCGGTGCGCTGATTGAGTACAGGGCAACTGCAATAGGTGCCGGCAGGACCACGGCAATGGACATATTTGAGAGCGAGTATCGCGATGATTTGACGAAGGAAGATGCGATAGGTCTGGCACTTAAGGTCATGAACGAGGTAACTGACGGCAGAATGAGTGAGACCTCCATAGACATGGCGGTGGTTGAACTCTCCACAAAGGAGTTCAAGAAGTTTACACCCCAGGAGGTAAAGACTTACCTGGATAAGGTACCCAGGAAGAAGACAGAGAAGGAAGAAGAGGAGTGACCCCCATTGGTCAGCCTCGATGAGGCGGTGATAGCTCGCCTCGATGTGAAAGGCGAGCGCTTTGAGATTCTGGTTGACCCGGATCTCGCCCTTGAATTGAAGCAGGGTAAGGATGTGGACTTTGAGAGGCTCCTTGCAGTGGATACCATCTTTAAGGATGCGAGACGCGGGGACAAGGCTTCGGTGGAGCATGCGCTCAAGCTTCTGCAGGTAGATACCTTTGAGGAAGCGGTGCACAGGATTATAAGAAAGGGCGAGATTCAGCTCACCACGGAGCAGCGCAGGAAAATGCAGGAGCAGCGGCGCAAGCAAGTGGTCAACTACATAGCAAGGCATGCGATAAATCCGCAAACACGCACGCCTCATCCTGCGAAGCGCATTGAGAGGGCGATGGAAGAAGCAAGGGTGCACGTGGACATCCACAAGAGTGCAGAGGAGCAGGTGCCTGCAATAGTAAAGGCGCTTCGTCCCATCATTCCACTGAGATTTGAGGAGCGCAAGGTTGCTGTGAAGATACCTGCAAATTATGCTGCAAAAGCCTATCCGATTGTTATAAAATTCGGCAAGCCCGATAAGGAAGAGTGGTTAAAGGACGGCTCATGGGCGTTCGTTATAACGCTCCCGGCGGGAGCCGTGGATGAGCTCTTCCGTGAGCTAAATGCGCTTACAAAGGGCGATTTTGAGACGAGAATGCTGAGGTAGGAGCATGGAAAGAAAGCTTGTGATACCCGGAGAAGAGATTGCACAGGGTAAGGTGAAGCTGGGTGAAGGCGTTTACCGCGATGGTGATACGGTTTATTCCTCTGTTCTTGGTCTTCTGGACACAACCAAAGGCAGGGTAAGGGTCATCCCCCTCACGGGCAGGTACTTCCCGAAGGTGGGTGACTTTGTTATAGGCACAGTGGTGGGCACCATCTACGAGACCGCATGGGAGGTGGACATAAACTGTCCCTACTCTGCCACACTGAATGCCAGCGATTACTACCGCGAGGTTGACCCTTTTCGCACGCCCCTGTGCCAGGTGATGAGCCCCGGAGCGACGGTGTATGCGTATGTGCGTGAGGTGACGCCCAACAGGAGGATCTACATCACCCTCCGCCAGCGCGGCTGCCGTGTAATAAGGGGTGGACGTCTGGTTGAGATATCACCCGCGAAGGTTCCCAGGGTGATTGGAAGGAAGCGCTCCATGATATCCATGATAGTGAAGGAGACTGGCTGCAGAATGCTGGTGGGACAGAATGGTATAGTGTGGATAATGGGCAAGCCAGAGATCGCAGACCTGGTGGAGCGTCTGGTGAAAAAGATTGAAGCAGAGGCTCACACCTCAGGCTTAACCGACAGGATAAAAGAGACGATTGTCAAAGAGAGGGAAAAATATGAAGGTAGGTGAACCCGAAGAGTTTATTATAGACGGAAAGCGCCTAGACGGGAGGCGCGTTGATGAGCTTAGGCCGCTGAAGATTGAGGCAGGTGTGCTTAAGCGCGCAGATGGCTCGGCTTATGTTGAGTGGGGCGGAAATCGCGTACTCGCAGCATGCTACGGCCCCAGGGAGATTCATCCCCGCCATGAGGCAAATCCCCAGCGAGCAGTGCTTCGCACATTCTACAGCATGGCCCCATTCTCTGTTTATGAGCGCAAGCGTCCGGGTCCTGACAGGCGGAGCATGGAGATCTCGAAGGTTACCAGGCAGGCGCTGGAGAGCGTGGTATTTACCCATCTCTATCCGATGACTGCCATAGATGTGTTTATAGAGATTCTTCAGGCGCAGGCAGGCACCAGATGCGCTGGCATAACCGCTGCGAGCGTTGCTCTCGCAGATGCGGGCATACCAATGCGGGACCTTGTGCCGGCATGCGCCGCTGGCAAGGTGGGCGGACACATAGTGCTGGACCTCTTTGATATCGAGGACAACTACGGCGAGGCTGACCTGCCCGTAGCAATAGTGCCGCGCACAGGCGAGGTTAGCCTGCTTCAGATGGACGGCAATCTTACTCAGGAGGAGTTTGAGCAGGCATTTAAGCTGGCTGTGGAGGGCTGCATGCAGGTCTACGAGAAGCAGAAGGAAGCATTGATTACCCGATATGGAGGTGACAAGGAATGAAGCACGAGATTATCGCTGATGTTAAGAGGGATCACATTGTCAACCTTCTCAACAGCGGCAAGCGCGTTGATGGCAGGCCCTTTGATGAGTACCGCGAGCTCAGTGTTGAGGTTGGTGTAAGTGAGCGCGCCGAGGGCTCTGCTCTGGTCAAGCTGGGCAAGACCCAGGTCATGGTGGGAGTTAAGCTGACAGTGGGCGAACCCTTCTCGGATATGCCTGACTCAGGGGTACTGACCACCAATGCAGAGCTTGTGCCCCTGGCAAGCCCCAGCTTTGAGCGCGGGCCGCCGGATGAGGATACAGTTGAACTCGCCCGCGTGGTGGACCGTGCAATACGCGAGTCCCAGTGCATAGACATGGAGAAGCTGTGCATAAAGGAGGGCGAACTGGTCTGGATAGTGTTTATAGACCTTCACCCCATCGACTATGACGGCAACCTCTTCGATGCCTGCACCCTGGGAGCCATTGCCGCGCTGAAGAATGCAGTGTTTCCAAAGCTGGAGGAGAATGGAAGAATAGACTACAAGACAAAGACCGATGAAAAGCTGCCCATCAGGGACACCCCTGTGGAGGTGACCTTTGCGAAGATAGGCGGACACATAGTGCTGGACCCGTGCCTCGAGGAGGAAGAGGTGCTGGATGCAAGGCTTACGGTGGGCTGCAATGAGCGCGGTGAGATAGTGGCGATGCAGAAGGGTGGAGGCAGTGGCACATTCACCCAGGAGGAAATCCTTGACATCGTTAAGCGGGGAATAGAGAAGGCAGAGTTCCTCAGAAAGCACTTACCAGGGTGATTCTCATGGGAAGGACAAAAAAAATTGGCTCAGCGGGCAAATTTGGCACCCGTTATGGAATGCGTCTGAGAAGGAAGTGGGTTGAGATAGACAGGAAGCAGCGGCTTCGCCACATCTGCCCTGTGTGCCAGCGGCATGCCGTCAGACGCATAGCCTCCGGGATATGGAAATGCAGGAAGTGCGGTGCAAAGTTTACCGGAGGCGCGTATGTTCCACAGACGCCTGCGGCGCTCACTGTGGAGCGCGCTGTCAAGAAAGCCAGGGGTGAGTAAACATGTATCGCTGTGGCGGCTGCCAGCGCGAAGTGGAGCTGGCAAAGGACGACCCTGTGCGCTGTCCTTTCTGCGGCTACAAGATACTGTTCAAGATTCGCCCAGGCGTGGTCAAGCGGGTTAAATCTCGCTGAGGATGATACTTGTTACAACATCGCGCAAGCCCTCTCCGAGAACGAGAAGTTTCAGCAGGGATTTTGCCCGTGCTCTGGGTGCAGAGTATATGACGCGGGGTAAGGCAAACCTTGAGCATATCTTCTCCCTCGTTCCCGGCGACAGGGATCGCCTTGTCCTGATCAAGGAGAAGCGGGGAAACCCCTCGCTTATTGAGGTCTACCGTGGGAGAACCAGGGTGCTTGCCCTGAAGCTCAGCAGGGCGATGCTCACACGGGAGATCAAGCACAGCTACGGCTACTCCGCCGAAGGTGAGCTTGCCACAGGGCTTGCCCGCGCCCTGGGTGTGGAGGCCGGCGCAGTGCTGCAGCAGGGCACATCACTGATGCTGCGGAATGGGCCTGAGTTCAGGGTTGAGAAGGTGATTGAGGGTGATTGCAGGAAAGGCGAGGATTGAGATAAACTTTGATAGCGAGGCCGACGCCGGCGTAGTCTACGCTGCGGTGCTTCCGGAGGTGAACGCATCGCCCTCCGACCGTGCAAGGGCAACCTTTAAAAGAGAGGGCAGCAAGATAATACTCGATGTTAGCGCCAGGGACGGCGCTTCCCTGAGAGCCTCGCTTTCATCTTTCATGCGCTGGCTTAAGCTGGCTATTCAGTTAACTGGAGGTTGAGAAATGGAACAATTGCCACCACAACTACAGCAAAGGCTTGCCCAGTTTCAGCAGCTTCAGCAGCAGGCTGAGGCGATAACCACGCAGAGACTGCAGGTTGAGCTTCAGCTCAAGGAGGTTACCCGCGCCTTGGAAGAGGTTGAGAAGCTCGACGAGGATGCCGAGATTTACAGAAGTGTGGGCAACCTGCTCATAAAGAGCGAGAAGGGCAAGGTGGAGACTGAGCTCAAGGAGAGGAAGGAGACGCTGGAGCTCAGGATAAATACGCTGAAGCGCCAGGAGGAAAAGGTGACCTCCCGCCTCAAAGAGCTTCAGACGAAAATTCAGGACGCAATACGCGCCCGCGCTTCGCGCACCGGAGGCGCTGGCTAGTCCTCAAGGGTTTCAACAGTAACCCTTACTTTTTTTCCGCTCAACCCGTCGAAGAGGTTGTAGACCAGGCGCACCTTTCCTTCCTCGTCCCTCAGCGCAGGCTGATCCTCGCTCCTCGTGAGTATGCCCACAAGATCGCGCTTCATGGTAATTAGAGGGTTGCTGCTTTGTATTAAATTTTGCGTTTTTCTGCTACTCCTCAGAGCCACCCTCCTCAAAGTAGAGCTCCGTAAGGTAGCCGTGGTTTCTGAGAATCCTGTCCGCCTCTCTGAGAGAGCGGGTGTGCGCTATAAGCTGGGCTATCCTGCTGAATTCGAACACCTGCCCTGAGGAGAAGTAGAAGGTTACAAGGGCACAGGGTGTGAGATAAACGCTGCGCGACTCCTTTCTTATCTTATAAGCTCCATACTTCCCCTTCCCTGCCTCAATCACCAGCCTGCTCGCCTCTGTGGCAGTTGCCGAGGCGATCTTTTCCATAATCTCAAGGTCCTGCTTTGTGGCACCCCGTGCACCGAGAAATGCGCCATTCCCTATCAGCGTCGCCACATTGCGATTGAGCTCTTCGAGGGTGAGCTCGCCGTCGCTGCCGTAGCCTATCACCCCGAGAATACTCGGTACTGGAAGCTTCGCAAGGGCAGAGAGCATTATACCGTCTGCGAGGGGACTACGAACACCCTGTTCATCCCCCTTTGCCAGGGAGTCGCCACCCACGTCTATGCCCACCACCATACCTATGTCCAGCTTCTCAACAGCGCAGCGAAGTGCTTCGCTCGTGCCCAGGGCGCCGCCGTTTATGTCCAGAAGCAGCACCTCCTCACCCAGCACCTCCGAGGCGACGCTCTCTGTGAAGGGTGTGCCATACTTTGTTTTTGTTCTGGGGCTGGCGAGCGCCACGCCCTCACAGAGCTTTGAGCAGTTCTCCAGCTCCTCTATACGTCTTGGCCCCGGCTTCGGGTCGACGACGTGACGCTCCCATGTCAAGCCGCCCAGTACAACTTCAATCCCCAGGAAGGAGAGGTACCTGGCCGTTGGGATGCAGCCTATTATGTCGCCTCCCCCTCCAATTCCTATCACCAGTGCCCTCCTGGTCTTTGCCGCTATCTCCTCGAAGCTCATGATATCGCATTATGCCAAGACGTTAACCTTAAGTATAAAAACCATGCTGACACCCGAGGTAAGGGAAATTCTGGAGAAGCAGAGCTACCGCATAGTTGGCAGACACTCGGCGGTGAAGGTGTGCCACTGGACCAGGGAGCGTCTGCTCAGGAAGCGCTCCTGCTACAAGGCCAGGTTCTATGGTATTGAATCGCACCGCTGCCTGCAGATGACGCCCAGTGTTGCGTGGTGCCAGCACTCCTGTCTGTTCTGCTGGCGCCCTGTGGAGCACACCCTCGGCGCTGAGATGCAGGGCGAGGCCGATGAGCCAGAGCTTATAGTGGAGGAGGCGCTCAAGGCCCAGCGCACCCTGCTGAGTGGCTACTGGGGTGAGAAGGAGCGGGTTACAAGGCAGGAGATGGAGGAAGCCTACTCTCCAAAGCATGTGGCAATCTCACTCGCTGGCGAACCAACAAACTACCCGCGCATCGCAGAGCTGATTGAAGCATTTCATCGCCGCGGAATGACAACCTTCCTTGTGACCAACGGCATGAACCCGGAGCGAATAGCAGAGGTTCGCCCCACTAGCCTGTACATCTCCCTTATCGCCCACAACGAGAAGCTATACCGCAGGATAAATGTGCCCAGGGTTAAAGATGGATGGCAGCGGTTGATGCGCAGCCTTGAGGTGTTCTCCCAGAGCAGGAGCCGCAGGGTAGTGCGCATAACCCTTGTGCGCGGTTACAATCTGGAGGCACCGGAAGCCTTTGCCCCCCTCATTGAAAGGGCAGACCCGGACTTTATTGAGGCCAAGGGCTATGTGCATGTGGGCTACTCACGGCGCCGCCTCACCCGGGAGCACATGCCCAGCTATGAGGAGGTGGGTGAATTTGCCGGAGCCCTCGCCGAGGCTACAGGCTATACCATAGCCGACTCTTCCAGGGACAGCAAAGTTTTTCTTATTAAAAGGGGATAAAGCTGCATGAGTCTAGAGGAGATAATGTCAGATATAAAGAAGGAGCTCGACACCAAGGATGCCCGCCGGGAGGAGGTCTTCAGCTTTGGGCGCGAGATAAGGCGACTCGCCACGCGTGCCCTGCGGGAGCTGCACCGCAATCAGTATCCCCTTGCAGAGGAGCTGCTTCAGGAAGCAGAGAGGCTGATTTCCAGGCTTACTGTGGACGACTTCAGGTTTGGTCTGCTTCAGGAGGCTGTGCAGGAGTATGTGGAGGCAAGGCTTACGCTGTGCATTCTGCGCGGAGAGGATATACCCTCGCACCACGAACTCCGTGTGCCCCCAGAATGGTACCTCCTCGGCCTGGGGGATGTGGTGGGCGAGCTCAGGAGGCGGATTTTAGACCTGCTGCGGGAGGACAGGCTGGAGGAGATAGAGCGCCTCCTGGATATTATGGATGAGATAACCCACGAGCTGAATTCGCTCGTATACCCCAACGCCATAGTGGCGATAAAGCGCAAGCAGGACGTTGCCAGGATGATAATGGAGCGCACCCTGGGCGAGGTCACTGTTGCTGTAAAGGAGAGTGAACTCCGCAGGAAGCTTGAGGAGCTGGAGCAGTGACTATCTCTTCGGGTTGATTGGAGGTACCTCTACGTCGCTGTGAAGCTCACTCAGACGCTTCAGGCGTGAGGTTATCTGCTGTATCTCATCCTCAGACAGTGTGATGCCAGTGTTCGTCCTCCTTATCTGGAGGCGGAGGCTTCTGACCAGGAGGGCGAGAACTATGTTCAGCACCATGCTAAGTCCGAGCAGGATGTACAGAATTTTAAGTGATGTGTAGACATCCACCATATGTACCACTCAGGATGCGCTTTTCTGTTTTAGTCTAAGCCCCCCAAGCAGCTTCTGCAGTATGCCCCTCCTCTTTTCCTGGGTCGGGGGCGGTATGTAGTCCTCACCCAGAAGTTCGGCTGCCAGCCTGTTGACAGCAACCGCTGCCTGCGATGTGGGGGAGCTTATAACCAGAGGCACACCTATTGCCGCGGCCTTTTTAACCTCGGCGTCTTCCGGTACCACTGCAAGAATCTTCGTGTCAAGCACAGTACTGACATGCTGTGCCGTCAGGTCAAACTCGTCGCCAGTTGCCCTGTTGAGTATGGCGCCGAGTATATTTGTACCGCACCTCTCGGCCACCTTCTTTGTTTTAAGTGCATCTGAGAGGGAGGATATCTCCGGGGTGACCACAAGTATGAGGTTCTCTGCCATGGACAGGGCGATGCAGGCCTCCTTCCCCAGTCCTGCAGGGGCGTCGATAATCAGAATTTCTGTACTCTCCACAAGCCTGCCCATAACCTCTGCGAGCCTCTCGGGGTTGACCCTCCTCAGCTTGCTCAGGCTTATGCCTGCCGGTATGACCTTTACTCCCCCCGGCCCTTCGTATACAGCCTCTTCAATACGGCAGTCTCCAGCAAGCACATCCTGCAGGGTTATACTCCTTCCCTCCATGCCGAGGACAAGCTCCAGATTTGCCATTGCTATGTCCGCATCGAGAATTGTGACATCCTGTCCCCTCTTGCCAAGAGCCACGCCAAGGTTGGCACTTATGGTTGTTTTGCCTGTACCTCCTTTGCCCGCGGCTATTGTTATGGACGTGCCCACTCGAATACCTCCGGTAGAGGTTTACACGCCCCGGGCTTATATAGCTTTTTCTTGGGACATATTTCCAGAATCGGGGTCTGAAACGCTGAAACCAAGATTTTGAAGCGCTTCTACAGCGCAATTTCGTACCCACTCACTCTTATCATTGAGTGCCTTCCTGAGCGCCTCTACTGCGCGCGCATCCTCAATCTTGCCCAGCGCAGAGGCGGCGACGGTGCGCACCATCTCATCCTCATCCTCCAGCGCATTTATGAGGGGCTCAATCACACATTCATCGGTGATTCCATCCAGAGCTGAGACTGCACAGTACCTTATTGTGCTTTCCTCATCCCCCAGTGCCTTAATGAGCGGTTCTATGGCGCCTTTGCCGCCATTCTTCCACAGCGCAGAGGCAGCGATGCGCCTAACGTAGGCATCGCGGTCATGCAGGCACTGCGTCATCATCTCAAGTATTCTGTTATCTCTGTAGCCAGAAATCGCCAGGAGTATGTCCCTGCGCACAAATTCATCCCCTTCGCTATAGAAGCTTGCCATCAGAGGCTCTATCGCTCGCGTGTCACCGATGCTTCCCAGGGCTCTTGCTACACTGGCTCTTACTGTGCTATCCCTATCGCTCAGACTTGCTATCAGCGGCTCTATTGCTCGCGTGTCGCCGATGCTTCCCAGGGCCCTTGCTGCACTGGCTCTTACTGCGCTATCCCTATCGCTCAGGCTGGCGATGAGCGGTTTTACGGCCTTTATGCTTTTCAGAGTACCCAGCGCCTTTGCAGCGCTTGCCCTTACACGGCTGTCTTCATCAAAGAGGGCGTTGACCACAGGTCCCACCGCCCTTTCGTCGCCTATCTTTGCCAGCGCAGATGCGGCGACACTCCTCACACGGGCATCTCCCTCTCTCAGGGCATCGATGAGGGGGTCAAGTGCCTGGAGTTCGTCCTCAGAATCCTCCAGCATGGAGCGCACTAGAGATTCGATATCCTTATCTGTAGGGTCGCGAATGTTGAGCCTCTCCATCAGCTCTTCCCTGCTTAACTCTCCATCCTTTTCTTCTTTTACCATATCGCCGCGAAGCTGCTCAGAGAGCACTTTAGGCAGGAAGATGGTTGGCAGGCCGCTGGCATCCACGCCTCTAAATACAACGCCGAGACTTACAAGCTTGCATATCGCGGCATCCACATCCCCGCCAATCAGTTTTTTAAATTCACCGTAGGAGCCCTTCCCGGGTCCGGATAGGAGGGCACATAAATCACGGGTAGCATCGTCGCTCCTGAGCAGTTTGCCTGCTTTGCCCACCTTTGCCCGTAGGATAAAGAGCTGCTGCAGCATAGCTCTGTATTCAGGGGCTATCTCATACTCGCCATTATGCACATTCACAAAATCAAGCTTCTCTACTGTGCTGAAGCTGGCTTCGAAGTTTTCCTCAAACTCCAGGAGGAAAACAGAGAGGCCGACAATTTTCAGCAGCTCTTTCTTCAATGGGACCTCACTGAATGCCAGCATCTCCAGCAGTCCTAGCGTCGCCGGGGGCAGGATATCCAGAAGCTCCTTTACCCTGGAGATTTCACTGCGGAGATTTTCGCTGGTTATAAGTTCAGGGTTTGCGGTAAGTGTGGAGTAGAGTTCCTCGTAGGTGTACTCCTCTATGGATTCAATAATCAGACTGGGGTCAAGGATGTTCCTAAGAGCTCTTTCCCCGAAGGCATTGTAGAGCCCCAGCCTTGAAGAGGCCGCCACCCCTGCGAGTTCGCCATGCAGATAGAGGAGGTAGAGATTTTCAATCCTCGACTTGGCCCTTACCATTCCTGTGAATTTTGACTTCTCAATGAACCTTTTCAGGTCCTTCATGGTTTTGAAGTACCCTTCGAGCCTTCTGCCTGCTGGGAATGAAACCTCCTTTCTTTCCTTCTCGTCCTCTTGCAGCAGTTTATCCAGCCAGTCGTACATTTTTTTATCCTGTCTTTATCCTGTCGAGAGCCTCAGCAGCGCAGTGTCTCACCCAGGTGTCCTCATCGTGCAGTGCTTCAATCAGATGGGGCACAGCCTCTTTCATGCCCAGCTTGCCCAGCGCAGAGGCGGCAACGGTGCGCACCATGCTGTCCTCGTCCCTGAGGGCCTTTACCAGTGAGGAAAAGGCGCTCGGGTGGGGATGGTTGTCAAAGTAGGATACCGCCGAGTATCGCACCATACTATCCTCGTCCTGGAGTTTCCTTATCAGCGGCTCCACAACCTGCTCGTCGCCGATCTTCATCAGCGCAGAAATTGTCAGCCTTCTCACGTAGGTGTCGCTGTCGTCAAGCATCTCAGTGAGGTGCCCCACCACATCCCTGCTTCCAATCTTCCAGAGGGCAGAAACCGCAAACCTGCGGGTGTGCACATCTTTACTCTTCAGGGCCTTCACCAAGGGCCCAATCTGCTCATTGCGAAAGGCCTCGAGAAGCGCTTTATTGGTCTCAAGTTTATCAGAGCCCAGCTCTTCTCTTGTGAGTGCAGTGCGTTTTGCAATCTCAACCCGAAGCTCATCCATCAGCTCGAGAATCTCTTCGGGCATGTGGTAGAGTATCTCTCCATCTCTGTCAACAGTTCTGAATATCAGTCCCTTTTCAACGAGCTTCAGAAGTGCAGCCCTCCTTTCTGCACCAAGCCTCACAAATTTGTGTTCTGCAAGCATCCCGCGCCTGCACCGGAGCAGTTCAACAGCACCAATGGCATCGCCGTTCAGGCTTTCTATTATCTCATCTCTGTCAGGAAGATTGCGAAGCAGGTGGTCTCTGAGCTGCCGCTGCACCTCCCTGCGGACCACCGCATACCCATTTTCAATGCGGAGGACCCCCTGCCCCCTGAGTTTCTGAACCTCCGCCTCTGCCCTGTGGTAATCTATACCAAGCCAGCGGGATGCCCTCTTCAGCGCCTTCAGGTTGACCCCGCTGTCCGCAAAGGCGAAAAGCTCCAGCAGCACTCTGTGAGGGTACTCCTCCATGTCGACAGATGCCTGAAGCGGGAGATTCTGCCTCTTCTTCAGCTCATAAATCTCCCTTTCAAGGCGGTTGCATTCCTCGTTCAGCCCCCTGAGCGCCTTAACGTACCACAGCTCGCGCTTGCGGAGAGTTGCCACCTCCTCTTTTAATTTCCTGAGCTGTGAAACCTCCTTCTCAAGTCTTGTGCATTCAAGATGAAGTGCCTTTATAGCCTTGAGGTACGTCTTTTCCAGCTCCCTGAGCCGGACCACTTCATCTTTTAGAGCCTCCAAGGGGACCATCTCTTTCCAGTTTCTTTAGTTTATCATCTATATGCTTGACGATATAAAACTTTTTCCTGTAACAGTCACAAAATTTGAGATTCTATTTAATTAACTTTCAAAAATAACATTTTCATCACCAGAATTCCATCTATGCACTGACCTATCTGCACCTCTCCATGCGTAAGACTTTTAAAAAATGGATGATAGATTCAAATGAGTGTGATTTAAATGAAGATAGATGAGCTTCTTGACGTGCTCCGGGGGGAGTGGTATTCAATCCATGAGGATGTGAAGTCCCTCTCGTCCTTTGAGAGGCCTGCGGACGAAGAGTTCACGAACAGGTTGAGGAGAATAGAGGAGCGCTCACGCTCGCTTCGCAGCCCTCTTCTGGAGCTGATCAAGCTTATGCATGAGAATTTCCCGGAGGAGCGTGATTTTGTTAAGAATAGCGGCACTGGTGCCTCTGAGATGCTGGATAATTTCTGCGAGCTGACGTCAAAAATCCGCAAAAATCTCTCTGCGGTGATAGAGGGTGGGAAGGAGTTTGAGGCGCTTGAGGAGGCGCTGCCCGGGCTGGAGGGGGAGGCTGAGGAGATTGAGCTTAGACTGAAGAGCTGTGAGGGTGCTTATGCCGATAGAGCCAGGGAGTACGAACGCAGAAGGGAGGAGCTGGAGGATGAGTTTTCCACCCGCATCTCCAGGTTGAGACAGGCTTTTATCAGGGAAATTGCCCCCTATGCAGAGGATGTGGACATAAAGCTCGCAGATAAGCCGGTTACCCCGGAGAGTCTTTTTGAAGAATTTGCAAGGGCAGGGGCAGGTGCTCTGGAGATATCTCCAAAGAAGGGATTTGTTGGAAAGATAACCGGTAAGAAGGGTATAGGAGAGCTTAAGGCAAGAATAGAGCTGCTTGAGCTTAAGCTGAACCACTTCTCATCTGAATACCGGGAAATTAAAAAGGAAAGACGGAAAAGGGAGGAGGAGCTTCTGGGAGAGTTTTCAGACCTCCCGCCCATGAAGGAAGAGTATGAGCACCTCAGGAAGCGGAGAGAGGAGACTGGGAAGAAGCTTGCAGAGCTCAGGAAACGGAGGCAGGAGATAGCCTCCCTGCTTGCGAAAAATGAAGATGTGCTCGATGAGAGGGGCACATTGATTATCAGGGACACAATCCTTGAAAACTATGAGAGGGTTCATGAGAATTTGAAGCCCTTTCTGGATTTCTCAGCGGAGAAGATTGAGAAGTGGGAATTCCGCGGTGATGACCTTGAGAAGAGGGAGATGCGCTCACTTCTCCGCGAACATGTGCAAAAGGTTGATGCCCTGAGCGAAGAGAAGAAGAAGCTTGAGCGGGAGGTGGAGGAGTTAACTGAAAGGCTTCGCGCCTCACAGTTTAAGGTAGAGGAGCAGAGCGCCAGGGTTTCTGAGCTTGCAGAGAACCTTAGGGCTGTGGAGGAAGAACTGGCCAGCGTGAAGGAGAAGCACAGAGAGCTGATGCAGAAATACAGAAAACTTGAGAATGAGAATGACATGGCAAGAGCTGAGATTGAAAAACTTACTAAGATTAAAAAAGATAAGGAATTGCTGGAAAAAGAAAAGAATGCCCTTGACAAGATTAAGATAGACAACGAAACAAAAATAAAAGAACTTAACGAAAAAATAAACGAATATTTAAGCAGGATAAAGCTCCTCGAGGGATTTGAGAAGGAAAACGAGGAGCTTAAGGCAGAGCTCTCTTCGGCAAGGAACAGGGTGGAGAAGCTGGATGTGGAGGTAGCCGGGCTGAGGGACAGGCTTACCACAGCTCTCGCCGAAAAAACAGCCCTTGAGAAAGAGCTTTCAACACTGAGGGAGGAGCTCGGCAGGGCGATGGAGGAACTGAGGGAGAGGGAAGGTGAAGTCTCCCGGCTCAGGCGCGATTCAGAGGCCAAACAGGAGCTTGAGATTCAGGTGGAGAAGCTCAATTCAGAGAAGGCGACGCTTGAGAAGGAGCTTGCAGATATAAAAGCCGAGAAAAAAGAGCTTGCTGCCCGGGTCAAACTCCTGGAGAAATTTGAGGGCGAGGCGAAGGCGGCAGGGGGTGAGCTTCTCGCTGCCAGGGACAGGATAACCTCTCTGGAGGATGCCCAGAAAGCTCTTGAAGCCCGGCTCTCTGAGCTTGAAGCGAGTAGAGATAAGCTGGAGGATGAGCTTAAGAGCACCAGGGATGAGCTGAGTGCGCGCCGAGAGGAGCTCAAAGTAACCCGGAAGGAGAGGGACGAGCTTGAGAGGCTCAGGGATGAGCTTGAAAAGAAAATGCAGAAGCTGGTCTCAAGGATAAAGCTTCTGGAAAACTTTGAGAAGGAAAATCATGAGCTAAGGCAGAAGCTGGCGGCTGAGGAAAGCAGGACGGGTAAGCTGGAGGCCAGGCTCAGTGCCGCAAAGGAGGAGGTGAGCAGCCTCACCGCCGAGAGGGATAAAAGGCTGAAAGAGCTTGAGGAGCTAAGACAGAGGGCAAAGGCGCTGCTGAAAGAGAACTCACGGATGGAGAGAGAAATCAACCGCATGGTTCCAAAGCTGCATGAACTTGAGGTTCTCAGGGGGGAGCATGAGAAGCTGAAGGAGAAGCTTGAGGAACAGGAGGCGGTGCTTTCCGAATACCGTGGGAAGCTCGAAAGCCTGACTCAGGAGAAGGAGGAGCTGAAAAAGCTTGCTGAGGGGTACCACTCCCTCAAGGAGGAGGTGGACTCCAAAACCCGGGCGCTGAATGAACTCAAGACGAGACTGCAGAGCCTTGTGGAGTATGAGGAGAGGTGCAGGAGCCTTGAGAAGGAGAACATGCTCCTGTACGGCAGGATGGACAGCACCGTCAGGGACCTGAAGGAGAAGGAGCTTGAGATTGAGAAGCAGCGCAGGGAGATCGGAAGGTTGCGTGCCGAGAGGGAGAAGTTTGAGACCGAGGTTATGCGCCTCAAAGAGAAGCTGCTCCAGGAGGCCATGGCAGTTGAGAGGGAACTTGAAGAACTGGAGGAGGAGATTTCAGCCCTGCTCGGAAAAGCGGCCAGGGATGTGAATGCCTGCCTCAGGAGGTACAGCGGGAAGAAGGTTGGGACTGCGATTGAGAGCACATCGCTGGCCATAAAGAAGCTCTACACCCTCGGCGCGAGCGTCGACGGGATTGAGGCGGAGGTTGAGAGGTGCATCGCCTTCCTCAGGGTTGCAGTGGAATACCTGGAGGATGCAAGGCTTGGTGTGGGCGCAGCTCCCGGAATTCCGGAGGGCAGGGAGGCGAGGACTGAGTTTCTATCCCAGGCGGGCAGGCTCATCAAAAATGCGACCGCCTCGGCACAGAAGATTTTCAGCCAGATGGAGGCGCGTGCGTACAAGAGCGCAAAGCAGCTTGAGCGCAGATACCTCGCAGCACAGGAGGAGAAGCAGAAGCTTGAGGCCGAGGTTAGAGAGCTCAGAAATCTGCTTGAGGAAAAGGACAGGGAGATAAAGAAAAAGGAAGAGCTGCTGGAGAGGTACATTGAAAGTAAAACCTCCGCCCTGAGGCGGAGTTAGCTATTTCCTAGCAAGGTAGACGGCGCTTCCGGCGCATAGAAGCACAGCCGTGGAGTAGGCTACCGAGTACCACAGCAGCTCTGCCACGGTGGCGCTCTTTATTCCAGCGAGCTTCATCCAGAAGAGCGCCAGGAAGAAGGCAGCCGCCACCGCTGCGATAGAGCTGAGGTATAGCCTCACACTGCGAATCTTCTGGTCGGCGTCTCTCTCACGGGCATAGCTACCCCGTGGCAATAGCACCGTGGAGACCCCCACTGCTATCAGCGCCTTGAAGATATCGCCCGGGATGAAGGGAAGCACACCCTTGGCAAGGGCTTCGCCCGCGCTAAGACCGGCGACGTGGGCGAGCTGCACACTCCCAAGGGCATAGATTATCCCGACGCCTGAGAACATGAGCCCAATCTGAGATGCAGCGCTTCTTGAACTCAGGTAGGTATCTGTGAAGTATCCTATGAGGTATGAGGCTGCGATGAACCCGAGGATGTAGCCGCCTGTTGCGCCCAAAAGCACCTCGATTCCGGCACTCCCGCCGGCGAACCAGGGTATACCCATCGCGCCAAGTGCGGCGTAGAGCGCCATGCTCAGTGCCCCATAGCTTCTGCCCAGCACCACCCCGCTCAGGAGCACAAAGAATACCTGCGCAGTCACCGGCACGGGGGTGAAGGGGAGGTAGAGCTTTGCCTGCGCTCCAATGCCCGTGAGCCCAGCGAAGGCGAGGGCAAGAGCAAGCTTGTGGTAGATCTCGGCCTCGTACCGCCACCTGAAGAAGTTGAGTCGTGCATTCTCATCTATGAACATGCTTCACCACCTTCGTTAACCCTGTTCAATCCAGTGGTTAACAATGTCGCATGTTGCATATAAATTTTTTCTCTGTCCTCAGAGAATGTTTTAAATATCACCGTCCCCTATTATAGGAAAATATCGAGGCAGGAGGTTCTGCATGAAGGTACTGGTGAGCGACCATCTCCATGAGGCAGGGATAGAGCTACTTCGTCAGCACGCTGAGGTTGAGGTTGCGACGGGGCTGAGCAGGGAAGAGCTTATTGAGAAGATTCGCGATAAGGATGCGCTTCTTGTGAGGAGCGCCACGAAGGTTACCCGGGATGTTATCGAGGCTGCCGAGAACCTCAAAGTTATAGGCAGGGCTGGCGTCGGTGTGGACAACATCGACATTAAGGCGGCGACGGAGCGCGGCATAATAGTGGTCAACGCTCCAGAGGCATCGTCAATAACCGTGGCGGAGCACACTCTGGGCCTGATGCTTGCGCTTGCGCGCCGGATACCTCAGGCTAATGCAAGTCTTAAGGCAGGAAAGTGGGAGAAGAAGAAGTTTCTGGGTATTGAGCTTCGCGGAAAAACCCTCGGGGTAATTGGAATGGGGAGGATAGGTTCTCAGGTGGTTAAGAAGGCAAAGGCCTTTGAGATGCACTGCCTGGCCTATGACCCCTACATTTCAAAGAAGCTCGCCCGTGAGATCGGGGTGGAGATCGTCGAACTTGACGAGCTCTTTGCAAGGAGCGATTTTATTACCATCCATGTGCCCCTGACAGAGCAGACGAGGCACCTGATAAATGCCGAGGCGATAGCGAAGATGAAGGATGGGGCGTACATAATCAACGCAGCTCGTGGCGGTGTAGTTGACGAGGCAGCGCTCTACGATGCGCTGCGCTCAGGCAAGCTCGCCGGCTCTGCCCTGGACGTGTTCGAGAAAGAACCACCCTTTGACAGCCCCCTCCTGAAGCTGGAGAACTGCATAGTAACACCCCATCTGGGCGCCTCGACGGAGGAAGCGCAGCGCTATGCATCGCTCATAGCCTGCGAGGAGGTGCTCAAGGTGCTGCGCGGCGAGCCCCCCCGCAATGTGGTGAATATGCCCCGGCTTCCGCCGGAAGTGCTGGAAAAGCTCAGGGACCACATCACCCTTGCAGAAACCCTTGGCAACTTCGCCATTCAGCTTGTTTACGGGAGGATAAGAGATGTGGAGATAACCTTCTGCGGCGTACTTGCCGAGGAGGAGAATCAGGATGTACTTGTAAGTGCAGCGCTGAAGGGCCTTCTCTCGCCGATACTCACGGAGGGCATCAACCTTCTCAATGCACCTGTTGTGGCGAAAAACCGCGATATACGCATAACCCAGGCAAGGCGAGAGGACGCAGAGAAGTATGATAGCCTGATAATCCTCAGGGTGAAGACAGAGGATGGCGAGACAATGGTTAAGGGCTCGAGCATCGGGGGCGAGGTGAGAATCACGGGCATAGAGGAGTATGCCATTGAACTCACCCCAAGCGGTAAGATGCTGGTGGTTAAGCATGAGGATAAACCCGGGATGATAGGCAGAGTTGCCACACTGCTGGGTGAGAGGCAGATAAACATAGGCGCAATGCAGGTTGGCAGACGTGAGAAGGGTGAGACACAGCTCATGGTGCTTAATGTTGACCAGCCGGTTGACAAGAGCGTTGTGGACGAAATCGCTGCAATACCCGGTGTTTACGGCGTAAGACAGATTGAGGTGTAATCATGGCGAAAGTTAGGGAGTACATGACACGGGGCGTCTACACGGTGGATGTCAATTCCTGCCTCAGAGATGTTGTTAATGTTATGGCGAAGTACAGAATTTCCGGCGTTGCGGTGGTGACCGAGGAGGGTGATACTGTGGGTGTAATCTCGGACAGCGATGTGGTTGATGCCTTCCTTCAGGGCAAGAATTTTGAGACAGGGGTACGTGAGGTTATGATGCCTTTTACACTGCAGATAGAGGAGGAGGCAAGCATGGAGGAGGCGGCGCGGATAATGGAGCACGAGAGGGTGCACCGCCTCTTTGTTGTGAAGGAGGAGAAGCCAGAGCATGCGACCCTCTCAAAGCCCTACCTGCAGCGCCCCGCCGGAATAATAACCTCCTCAGATATTGTGAGGTACATTGCGGAGTGAGCCGATATGCTGAATGATAAGGTTTCAGAGTTCCTGAGGAAGTCCCTGATCACTGTTGAGGTGGGTATGAGCATGCGCGACGCTGCCAGGATTATGCGCAATGAGGGCATCTCCGGCATGCTGGTGGTGGACAGCAGTGCCAAGCCTGTGGGGGTGGTTTCTGATACTGACATGCTGCGCGCCCTGAGCAGGGGGACGAGCAAGGAGGCAAATGTTGAAGAGATAATGAGCACCAGCTTTTTCGGGATAGACCCAGAGGCGACGCTTCACGAGGCAGCTAAGTTGATGAGGGAGAACAGGGTGAGCAGACTATTTGTGGTTAAGGGTGCAAAAGGCAGAACTGAGCTGACGCAGATGCCCGAGGGGATAATCACCCTCAGCGATATAATCACTGCCCTTGCAAGGGCTAAGCTTTAAGTAGCGCCCGGTGGAATTAAAAGATGGAGGGCAGAAAAATGGGCAAAATCGCAGGGAGAGATCTGGTTGGTAGGAATGTGGTGAGCGACCGAGGCACTGTAATAGGCAGGCTTTCTGATATCAGCATAGAGACCGTCGCGGGTAAGGTGATGATGCTCATAGTCAAGCCCGGGAAGGATATCGACCCGAAGTACTTCAGGTTGAATGAGCGCGGCGAAATCCTCATCCCATTTACGGCGGTAAAGGCGGTGAAGGACGTGCTCATTATCAATGAGGGCGGCATCCCGAGAGCTTGAGTTGGTGTGGCTGCTTTTTGGTTATTATCCCAGCAGGATGCTTGCAGGGGGAGCAGGTTAGATTATCCAGCTGTGCCTTCAGCGTAGATTATTTTAATCTCAAAAGACTTTGATTATTTTTCGATTTCCTTCTTCAGGGAATATTTTCTTTTAACACCTCCAATAGTCTCTGATTCAGCAGTTGTATATTGCTGACATTGCAGTTTTCCCATTCATTTTACATATGTTAAAAGCATATGTATAGTGGAGATGCAACATGCACTTAAAGTGGCGAGGGCTTCCTGTTATTCCCAGCAGAACGGCCTTGGAGGAGATGTACAGGGAGGACCTTTTGATACATGATGTGGTTGAAATACTTGAAAACGGGTACGACTGCGCAAGAAGCAGGAGGAAAAGAGACGTTATTGAGAGATGTGTGGACAGAAAGTCTAAAACCTTGAAGGCGGTGGTAGCGAAGTCCTACAATTACGACATGGAGAGTGAGGTGTGGGTTATAACCCACGTGGGTAGGTTCACGAAGAGGTGATAGGTATGGAAGGTATGAAGTGCGTGAGATGTGGAGGCGTGGCAAAGAAGGCAAAGTTGCGCTTCCAGGGACATGAGATAGACGGCTGGAGATGCGACTGCGGCGAGGAGTACTTCGACCCCGAACAGGCTGAGCGTATCCTGATGCTGAACAGGCTCAAAGACGAGAGCTTCGAGGTAACTCTGGGCAAGAGTAGAAGCAACCTGATAATAAGAATTCCGGCCAAGGTGCAGGCAGCCCTTGGTTTAGAGCCAGGTAAGAAGGTTACGCTGAAGGTCGAGGACATAAAGAGGCTGAAGGTGATCCTGCCTTAGAGGAATCTGCTTTGTTTGTGGAGTCTATGAATCAATCTATATAACTAACCCGCTGAGTTGAATATCAGCACTTCCCTCCTTATGAATGCCCCTTTTTATTTCAGATTTATATTTGCAGAACATTTTCTTAACGTTTTTGGCATACTACAATAGTCTGATTCTAGCCTTATGAGAAGCATAGACATGTGAGTCTTGTAATCTCTTTCAATCCTACAATAGCCTGATTCTAGCATCCTCACCACACAATCAAGGCACAAGTATCAGCTTATTTCAATCCTACAATAGTCTGATTTTAGCAATTCAAGGAATTCAAAAATCGGAGCTCTCAAAGACTTTCAATCCTACAATAGTCTGATTTTAGCACACCAGGAGTTCTCACAGTAACAGGAGCAGACTTCTTTCAATCCTACAATAGTCTGATTCTAGCGCGATTATGGAGATATTCCAGCGCTACATAAGAAAGTTTCAATCCTACAATAGTCTGATTCTAGCATTCTTACGCAAATAATTAACCCACCCATATTTAATAAGAAGGATTAAGAAGTCACATATTCATAATTTCATGCGAGATATATCAGTGGGTGCTGGAGTTATTTCAAAGGAAACACTTGAGCGTGCCGATATAAACCCGTGCGGCTTTCCCTCATGGCGGTGTATATCGCAGGCCCAATCCCAAAGTGCTCTGGCATAGGTATCGCGAGCTGGCGCATCATGCTAAGTGAGGTGGCAGCAAAGGAGGAATTGGTGCAGGAGATTAAATGGCTGGTGTATAAGGAGATAATCGCGGAGCTGAAAGGGAACAAACAATAGTGGCTTCTTCCCATTTCATGTGAAATTGTTAAAATTGGGGTTAATGGATATGAAGTTCAAAGTAGTCATAGAGGAGGATAAAGAGGTCGGGGGCTACGTGGTTAGCTGCCCTGCCCTGCCGGGGTGCCACTCCCAGGGCGATACCATAGAGGAGGCGTTGGAGAACATCAAGGAGGCTATACAGGTTTGCCTGGAATCGCTGGCGGAGGATGTGGTAAAGGAGGCTGCTTCTAAGCCTCACTCTAAGGTTGTTGAAGTTGTGGTTTAATGCCAAAGCTGCCGGTAATCTCTGGAAAGAAAGCCGTTAAAGCCTTTTCCAAGGCAGGGTGGTATCCACACAGGCAGGTGGGCAGCCACCTAGTCATGAGAAAGGAGGGCTCCAGGGTTACGCTTTCCATCCCTCTCCATAAAGAGTTAAAGCCGGGGTTGTTAAGAAAGCTTATAAAGGATGCCGGGCTGAC
>NZ_JBPMGE010000026.1:0-3835 GCF_054014795.1 Candidatus Pyrohabitans sp.
AAGCAGCCCCAGAGTTTTGATGCTCCGCTGTCCATCCTGAAATAATGGAATAGCCTCAGAGCTGTTTCAAAACTTTAATATTCTAATGGAGCACATGTTAAAGATAAGTCTTATAAACGGAGGCATGCACAGATGGTTACCCTTACATTGGATGAAAAGGCTAAGAATATACTTGATGTGTTTGCAGGCAGAGATTACAGGGAAAAGCTCAGCAATCTTGCAAACGAGGCAATTATGGCGAAAATAAAAGAATGTAATGAGCTTATCGCCAACTTCGAAGCAAAATACAAAATGAAATTTGAAGAGTTCCGGCATGCCTGGGAATCTGAAGAAATAAAAGAGCGGCATTCACATGAAGTTGAAGCTGATTATATAGAGTGGGAAGCGCTGGAGATGGAAAAAGAAAAGTGGCTTGAGCTACTTAGGAGTGGGGGCAAGTCTTGAGAGATATCGAAAAACGCATAAGCTTCAAATGTAAAATTTTAGACCTGAAGAATTCATATTTCCCGCAGGCAAAATTTAAAATAATTAAGGAAAGATTGAATTTCTTGAAAATAAGGGTTATATTCCAAGAAAAAGTTTTTCTTGATATTTATTACAACTCATCCAACGACAGAATAGATTTTGTATTAATTAAAGATGGAAAAAGAATATTTGGATATGACAACCTAGGAGGATGGCATAAACATCCATTTGAGAATCCATTTAAGCACAAAAGATGTAAAAAACCCGAAATTATGGACATATTCAAAGAAATTAGAGATATAATTGCAATACTATAGAGTAATTTACAAATTATAGATGTTTACAACGGCTGATGGACCATCTTAGGGTTTTAACAGATTCCTCATCTATCCCAAAAATCCAGAAGATTCTTGGATATTTCAGTAACACCTAGGGTATCTTCCTTTAAATCTACTTTTTCAGATAAAATAAAACCTGAATTTGGCATCCACTTCCTAAGGTACAGATTTGAGGTATCGAACTGAAACAGCCCCAGAGTGTTTGGGAATCCCCACCATGCTAAACGTTAAAAAAGAAAACAGGCATACAGCATCTTTTAGTTTTTTTCTTGATACCATACCCCGCTTTAAAGAGTGGAGCAGCATGCACTACGAAGAGTGGCGCAGCATATACCGCGAGATTCTCGTAGATTTTGGCTTCTCGGAGGAAGAAGACAGAGCTGCAGCAAGGCTCCTCGCCTCGCTGGTGAGTAGCAGGCTGCCTCTCCATACCCTCGAGGAGCTCATCTCAGGCAAGAGGGTGAACATCTTCGGCGCCGGGCCGAGCCTTGAGAGGCTGGAGCGAATGCCTCAGGGCATAGCCATAGCATGCGACGGCGCGACGAGCTTCCTCCTGGAGCGGGGCGCAGTACCCGAGGTGATAGTCACAGACCTGGACGGCAGGGTTGAGGACCTGCTTGAGGCGAATGCCCGTGGTAGCATCGTCGTGATTCATGCCCACGGTGACAATATCGCCAGGCTCAGGCGCTATGCTTCTCTCTTCGTAAACGTCCTCCCCACGACGCAGGCTGAGCCCTTCGAAGGCGTGCACAACTTTGGAGGCTTCACCGACGGCGATAGAGCTGTCTTCCTCGCGGCGCACTTCAGTGCGAGGGAGATATATTTATATGGGATGGACTTTCATAGCGAAATTGGAAGATACTCCTTCTCTCGCGACAGCGAGATGAAGAGGAAGAAGCTTCTCTGGGCAGAGAGACTCATAAGGCTTCTTGAAGAGAAAGGCGCAAACATAAGGTGGGTAAGATGACCGAGTACCTTGTAATTGCCAACCGCGGGCAGTACAATCACCGCATATACCGCACCATTAAGTACCTCGGAAAGAGTGTCAAGCTGGTGCAGAACACTATAGGCGTAGACGAGGTGGAGAGAGAATCACCTCTGGGCATAGTGGTCGGGGGAGGGCCCTACCTGGAGGAGATAGGCAATTCGGGCGAGATAATAAAAGCCTTCACCGGCAAAGTGCCAATCCTCGGCATCTGCCTGGGGCACCAGTTAATGGCAAAGCTCTTCGGCGGCGAGGTGAGAACCGCGGAGATAGGTGAATATGCCGACGCAGAGATTATAGTGGACGACGAAGATGAGATCCTGCGCGGTCTCGCCCCAAGCTTCAGGGCATGGGTCTCCCACAAAGACGAGGTGGCAAAGCTACCAGAGGGCTTCAAAAAACTTGCCCACAGCGAGACCTGCAATATCGAAGCAATGGCGCACGAGCGTCTGCACCTCTACGGTGTACAGTTCCATCCGGAGGTGGAGCACACACCGCGCGGTCCGGAGATCTTCAAGAATTTTATCAGGATATGCGAAAGCTTCGGCGCAGAAGGCAGGTGATCCTGCCAATTCTAGACCATCTAATCCGTATACGTGCCGAGGAAGCTCAGAAAAGTATCCTTTTGCATGTACCCCACAGCTCTGCCAAGGAATTTGCCATTTTTATCCAGAATCACAAAGGCAGGGGTGCCGTATATGCGATAGGCCGCGAGCAGCCTCCTGTTTTCAGGGAGGTCAGAGTCTATCTTCACAGGCACAAAGTGCTCTGAGACAAATTCTACTACATCGCTATCGCTCAGCACTTCCTTGTCCATCTTTATGCACCACCCGCACCAGCCAGCCCAGAAGTCTATGAGCACCAGCTTATCCTCTTCCCCGGCGGTCTGGATGCCCTTTGAAACGTCGTTCCATATCCAGTTTATCTCATCCGGTTTACTGTGTACCTGCCCTTTCGTCTGAGAATCTTCCCCCTGTGGTTGAAATAAGAATATAAAAATAAGCACCGTCAGCCCCAGGCCAAACAGACCAAACAAACGCCTATTCATATCATCAGCCCCGGTCCAGTATACATTCGGGATTGCCGTGTTGAAATACCTTTCTCATAGCAAAATGAAGATAATTGTGCAAATGTGTTTTTCAAAATGCAATCTGTGGCTCCTTACCGCAGGGCGTTTGGGTTCCATTGGCCTAGCTTGTAGATACGGTAGTTTCAGAATCTGGCAAATGAATATATCCTATTAGAGCCCAGGTTACTGTTATGTATGTCCTCAAAGCCTCCGGTAAAAGAGAGAAATTCAATCCAAAAAAGCTTGAGAGGACTCTCTACAGGGCGGGTGCCACAAAAGACGCTGTCAACGCAATAATAACGCAGGTTCAGAGGGAGGTCTATGATGGAATCACAACAAGGGAGGTTTACAACCGGGTGCTTGAGCTTCTGGACAAGCACCAGCCAGCGGTCTCACCGTGCTATGACCTGAAGCAGGCGATAATGCGCCTCGGTCCCGCGGGCTTCCCCTTTGAGACGTATCTCTCCCAGATTTTGAGGGAGTACGGCTACAGGACGAGGCTAAGAACAAAGCTCAAGGGCAGGTGTGTTACCCATGAGATTGATATTATTGCCGAGAGGGAAGAGAAGGGTAGGGTGGTGCGCTCCCTTATAGAGGTCAAGTTCCACAACACCTCAGGTACATATATCAGCTTAAAGGAGGCTCTGTACACCTACGCCCGTTTTCTGGATTTAAACCACACCAGAAACAATTTTGATGAGGTGTGGCTGAGCTGCAACACCAGGGCATCGCCTGACGCAAAAGCCTATGCCAGGTGTATGGGGGTAAAACTTCTGTGCTGGGGCTATCCTCCAAAGAGGAGCCTGGAGAAGCTCATCGACAGGAAGAAGCTGTACCCCATAACCGCCTTGAGGAATATAGACCCCGGGACTGTCAATGCCTTTTCCAGGGCCGGTTATATGCTCATAAAAGACCTTCTTGTTGAGGACTACTCCAGACTCAAGACAAAGACAGGGCTCCCTTCAGATAAACTGAAAA
>NZ_JBPMGE010000027.1:0-8171 GCF_054014795.1 Candidatus Pyrohabitans sp.
CCAGAAGGCCTGAGGGACTTCTCAGCTGAGGTGGCAGGGCAGATTGAGGCTCTCACAGGGGTGGAGGTGCTTATCTCCGCAAATCCCTGCTACGGTGCCTGTGATTTGGCCGACGAGGCTGCCGCAAAGCTCGGCGCCCAGGCGCTTTTCCACTTCGGACATGCGCAGCTTTTGAGGAGTGCGCAGATACCGGTGCACTAAATAGAGGTGCGCCTCGACGCAGAGGCGATACCCCTGCTGGAGAGGCACCTGCACAGGCTGTGCAAACGCATAGGCTTAATAACAACTGTGCAGCATGTGCATTTGCTTCCAGAGGTTAAGGAGTTTCTGGAGGCACGCGGGTATGAGGTGCACATAGGCAGCGCAGGAGGTAGGGTGCACTACCCCGGACAGGTGCTGGGCTGCTCCTTCGCCTGCGCTAAGAGCATCTCCAGCGAGGTGGACTGCTTCGCCTACATAGGAAGCGGGGATTTTCACCCTCTGGGTGTTGCTCTGGCCACGGGTAAGCATGTGGTTGCCTTCGACATACTCCACGGTGAGGTCAGAGACATGGAGGAGAAAAAGGAGCGCTTCCTGAGGCAGCGCTTCGCGGCGATAGCAAGAGCGATGGAAGCGAAGCGCTTTGGAATAATCATAGGTGAGAAGCAGGGGCAGAGGCGCCTGGCTATTGCCAGGAGGATAAAGCAGAAGCTTCGCGAGCTTAAGCGGGAGGCGTATCTGATTCACCTGGCCGAGATTACCCCCGAGAACCTGATCTACTTCCGTCATCTGGATGCCTTCGTTAATACAGCCTGCCCCCGCATTACCATAGAGGATGCCCCTCGCTTCCCAAAGCCAATCCTCACACCGCAGGAGCTTGAGGTTGCGCTGGGATTGCGGAGCTGGGAGGCCTACGAGATGGATGAGATGGAGTAAAAATAAAAAAGGAGAGGAGCTACGCCCTCCCTAAGACTCGCCTTATCGCCAGCGGAATCGCTGCCAGAAGTGCCACCATGGTGGGACCACACACACCCTTCGCTTCGGACTTTGCCAGAGTTTTAACCCTGTCTTCAAGTTCACTTAGGAGCCTCTCCCCTTCCTTCGGGTTGTGCACACCTATCGCTCTGATTTTCTGAAGTTCTTCCTCCTCTCTGGAAACATCTATGCCAGCCTTTGCCAGGTCCTGGAGTCTTGCCTCCAGGGCGAGGCACGCCTGTCTGAACAGCTTGGACGAAGAGCTTGCCTCAGTGTACTTTGCCTCTTCCACCCTGGGCAGGGAGTAGTCGCCCCTGGCGTAGAACCTGTCTTTGAGATAGTACCAGGGCGCCAGGTCTGCGATGTCCCAGCCTTTCTTTGTTACTATGGGCGTGGTATTCCTCAGCCCTATCGCATATATCCCAGAGCTGTTGGCCACAATGGTGTGCTCACCCTCGAAGGGCTTCGCCCCCTGGTCGGTGAACTTCCACCTGGCCTTGAAACCCTGTTCTGTCGATGCGTGGCAGCTATTGCACTCTCTGGCCTCCTTCCTTATGGCGTGGGACATCTTGTCCATCTGGAACCAGATTAGCGCGCGGTTGTTCTCGGGTAGGCCGTTGAAGGTTCCAGCCAGAGCATAGGCATCCTTTGAGCCCTCTCTTCTGAAGCTGGGTCCGGGCTTACCCTCCACATCCTTTGCGATGTTCACCGTCACCATGGGAAAGGGCTTTACAGGAATCCACTTCCCGGCTTTGTCCCTGATAAGTATGGGATTTGGAGCCTCGCCGTAGTAGTTTCTGTACTTCTTGTAGGGCGTTGCCACGCCGGCCACCTTTCCGGGGCCCCAGATTGTGAGCTGGTAGCCTCCCACATCCTTTATGTGGCAGGATTCGCAGGCAACATTAGTATGGTCGCTGGTTTCAATGGCGCTGGCGATATTCTGGTGGCAGTCTGCACAGCTTGCTTCCCTCTCCACGCCTCCCATGCCGCCTTTCGCGAGGGGGTCGTGGCAGTCAACGCAGGTGAGGTTGTACTTCACGTGCACATCCGGCTCTCTGCCCGGGGGTTTTGAGAACTCTGTCCCGAGATAGCCCGCCCCCCGGCGCCTCTCCTCAGGACCCGCGTGGCAGATTGAGCCTCTGCCGCCGCCGTAGCAGCTCACCGGCGAGGGCGAGCGCTCAAACTTATGCTGGCCCTCCCCTTCGAAGGGTGCGTAGTGGCAGTCCAGACAGGAGACGTGGCACCTGTTGCAGGCTTTCTGGTTGATTTTCGCCTGCCCGTAGGTGTAGTTTGTGCTGGTTTCATTGGCTATCTCCTCCCAGTTCTCCTCGTACCAGGGACCGCAGTTGTGGGGTCCAAGTTCGCCGGTCCATGTCCTGTACTCGCTCTGATACTTCACTGAGCCCATGACTGTGTGGGCAAACTCCTCCACCTGCTTCCTGTGGCACTTGCCGCAGGTCTTCTCAACCACGCTCCTGTTGAAGGTGAACAAGTCTGGCTCGCGGTCATGGTATATCATGGTATTCACCTTCGGGTTCTTCGGAAGCATGCTGCTGAGCCTTGAGCCGTTGGGAATCAGCGCAGGTAGTATGCCCTCCCTGTCAAGAATTGAAAAACCCTTCTTGCTCACTATCTGCACTGAAAGCACGCCCTCGTGAGCTTCTTCCATGCTTGCTGCATCGGGGTTGCCCAGGTGGCAGTCTGTGCATGTCGCTGGCATGCCGCTCTGCTCCCGCACCTCCTCAAGGGGGAAGTAGAACTGCGGATAGCCGAGGTCCTTCATCTTCTCCTCACTCCCATGGCAGTCCACACAGGAATCTGCATAGCTAGAGGAGACGAAGGCGAGTAGTAGTACAGCCGCAACTATTGCAGCCCTCATGTTTACCACCTCCGGAGAAAAATCGCCGCCAAGGCTATATAAATTTTTTGTAAATCCGAATATTCTTCGTTATTTTTCTTAAAACCCGAAAGATATAAATAGGACGCTGCACAACATATGCACATGAAGCTGGAGTATATGCACACATTTCTGAAGGTGGTGGAGCATGGAAGCCTGCTCTACGCCGCGAGGGCAATGGGCATGTCCGTGAGTACAGTAAGTGCGCATGTGAATGCCGTTGAAGAGTTTTTCGGGGAGAAACTTCTTGAAAGGGGCAAAAGGGGTGTAGAGCTTACCGAAAAGGGCAGGATAGCTGCTCTGGAGGTGCGCGGCATACTAAAAAAGCTGGAGCGGGCGAGGCAGGACGTGGCCAGGCGAAGCGCGCTTCCACTGCGCATCGCCCTGGGAAACATTCCAGGTGTAATTCTCTTCCCGGAAATTCTTCGCGAGTATCGCCAGCTTCATCCGGAAGCTGAGTTTTCTGTACTCATAAAGAACTCCTCGGAGTGCGCCTCCATGCTGGAGAGCAGCGAGGTGGACATAGCCGTGGCGTGCTTTCTGGAGAGCACGCTTGACAGAAGAAGCTACGAGTGCATTAGCCTTGGAGCCGACCGTCTGGTGCTGGTGGTAAGCGATAGGCATCCTCTCGCCAGGTGCAAGAAGGTTGAGATACGCCAGGTGCTCCGCCACCCCCTGGTAACCCTCAGCGAAACCTCCGGAATAACCCGCTATCTTCATTCAGCTCTCAAGCGCAGGGGTATTCTCCCTGAGGAGATAAGAAGTATAGCCGAGGTGAACAGCGTCTTCTCCCAGCTTCATGCAGTGGCGCGAAACATGGGGGCTGCAATTACCTCTGATATAGCCGCGAGAAGTATGAACTCGAAGGTAAAAATCATGGAGATTTCAGACTTCAGGGTGAAGAGGCGTCTCTACATGGTATGCCGCAGGGACACAGAGCATCCAGATAGAGAAGAATTTGTGAAGCTCTTCGTGAGAAGAAGCAGGAGTTTGCTTTCCTGAAGGAGAGCTGGAGATGCACTACCCTGTCGCAGACGCAGATGTGAACTTCTTTTTAACACTGCTGGCAGGCTTTATGATAGGCACCGCCTTTTCAATGCTCAGCGTCTCAGGCGCGGCCTTCACCAGCTTCTTTCAGACGCTGATAGGCGTTGCAACCGCCATGCAACCCATAAATGTGCTCGCAACCTCCCTGACTTCGACTTTGGGGCTGCGCACATACCTCAGGGAGGGGCGTGTGGCGCTCCCAATCGCCGCCTTCCTGCTCACCGGCGTAGCAGCAGGTGTGCTGCTCGGTGCACGGGCTGCGCTTCTGGCTTTCGGCAGCAGCTTCTCATCCACCTACCTGGGATTCATGGGGGGTATCGCACTGCTCACAGGAAGCTACATCGCTGTCCACACCATGAGCAGGACATGGCACAGGGAGAGTGCACTTCAGAGGATGGTGAGCCGGTTTGAAAGCAGGGTTCATGAGCTCCGCCGCTCCGGTGAGTGGGAGAGCCTCACCCGCGACACCTACACTACGATTCATATCACACCACGAAGCTTTCTGTTCTCCTTCGCCGGTGAAAGGGTGATGCTTAACCCGCTATCGCTTGTTCTCTGGGGTACAGGAATCGGCTTTATCTCAGCGCTCATGGGCATAGGCGGCGGAAACCTCTTCCTCTTCCTTCTTGCCAGTGTCTATAAGCTTCCACTGCATCTGGTGGTGGGTACCACACTTATGGCTGTGCTTTTCACATCGCTGTGGAGCTGCATAAACTACCTGCAGCTGGGCATGGCTGTCGACTGGATGCTCTTCCTGAATCTGGCGCTGGGACTTGCGCTGGGGGCCCTGATAGCGCCAAGGTACTCCAAGTTTATACCTGAGGTGTGGCTCCGCCGCCTCGCGGGCACGGCGCTCATCTTCGCCGGCAGCTTTATGCTCTACCGCAGCCTTTCCCTCAGCTGAATGCAATTACGCAGGCAGCCGCCGCCACGGCGAGAGATGCACCGAGAAACACGTAGTCCCGCCCACGGAGCCTCCTCGCTTGGCATGAGCGCAGCTTTTCAGGGTTATAACCCCTGCTCAGCATCGCCTGGTAGGTTGCCTCCCCGTGCTTATAGGCGCGTATGAATATCATCGCCGCCGTGTAGGCGATAACGCGGAGTACATGGCTCCGCTTTGCCCTGCTACCGCGCAGGGAGAAGGCGCGATTGCGCTGCGCATGAATTATCTCCTGAAGGCTGCGCATATAAAGAAAGAGGAAGCGCAGCGTCATGCCCAGAATAAGCACAAAGTAAGAGGGTACCCGGAGGCTGCGCAGGCCTGCTATTAGCGCCTGCATGCGGGTGGTGGAGGAGAGCAGCACCACAGCCGAGACGCATACAACCATTATCGCAAGCAGCGCAGCGCCAGCGGCGATTCCCTCGCGGGTGATTTTAATTGCATAGAATGAGAAAATCACCTCTCCGGGTTCGAAGAGCGGCCTGAGCAGGGCGATGCTTCCGCCGAAGGGCAGAATGAAGGCGACCCGCAGAAAAAAGAAGCGGAGGTTGAGCCTTGCCAGCAGCGCCAGCAGGAGTATGTAGGCCTGGAGAATCGCAAGGCCAAGCGCCCTGCTCTCAAGCCCAATTTCCTCCTTTCGCCCGAGAAACACAGCCGCAAGAATTAAAAAGAGTGCTGAGAAGAGCTTGGCCCTTGCGTCGATGGCATGGATCAGGCTTTTTTTGAGCGCCTCTCTCTCTATTTCAAATATCTCCTGCTCCCAGATGCCTTGCAACCTCCTTCGCAGCCTCTTCCACGGTGAGCCTGAGCTCCACGTCAATGCCCATCTCCCGGAGTGCGAGTAAGAGCTGGGCAACATAGGGCAGGCGCAGACTGTACCTGGCGGCCTCGTCCATGCTGGTAAATATCTCCTCAGCTGTGCCTTCACCCACAACACTGCCCCTGTGGAGCAGGTATATTCGGTCAGCGAGCATGGGCACAAGGTCGACATCGTGGGTGGCAATCACCAGGCTGAGCCCCAGGCTGCGCAGGCGCCTGAGCAGCCTTACCAGCTCCTCAGTACCCAGCGGGTCAAGCCCGGAGGCGGGCTCATCCAGCACAAGTACCTGGGGCTCCATCGCCAGCACGCCCGCTATTGCAATGCGCTTCTTCTCCCCATAGCTCAGGTTGTGGGGTGCCTTCTCCTCGTATCCCTGCATGCCCACCAAGCGGAGAGCCTCCTGCACGCGATGTGCAATCACATCCTCACTCAACCCCAGGTTTCTGGGTCCAAAGGCCACGTCCTCTTCCACGCTCGGTGCGAAAAGCTGCTCCTCCGGGTTCTGGAATACCAGCCCGACGGTCTTTCGAACCCACAGCAGGTTCTCCTTTTTAATCTCCTCTCCAGCGACGAGCACCCTTCCGGAGGTGGGGGAGAGCAGGCCATTGAGATGTTTGAGCAGCGTTGTCTTACCTGCGCCGTTGGCACCGAGCACTGCCACGACTTCGCTCCTGTTTACTCTGAGGTCCACCCGGCGCAGAGCCTCTGTGCCATCGGCATAGGTGTGACAAAGCCTCTGGGTTTCAAGGATGTGCATCTACCCCGCCTTTGTCAGAGCTTTTGCGGCCCCAAATCCTATGGCGAAGATGAGCGCTGTGCCTATGAGCATCGCCGCAACCTCAGAGGCTGCTCCGGGGATGCCGGGAATTGAGTAATCCGGGAAGGGTGAGGAGAACAGCGCTACCTCCTTGTTATGGGCACTTTCAAACTTCTCCGCTGTGCTTTCAAGACCGTCGGGATTTGGAGAAGCGAGGAAAGGTGCCAGCACGGCTATCATAAACACAATTCCCAGCGCAATGAAATATCTGCGCTCCAGTCTCATTCAAACCACCTCCCTTGCCCTTGCGGGAAGTATATCCGGGCTGACCTTCAGCACAGTGGTAACCACGAGTGCTGTGAGAGCACCCTCAGCCACAAGGCCTATAACCGCGTGGTATAGGCCCATGAACAGCAAACCCTCACGCAGCGGAAATGTGCCTGCGATTGCAAGCTCCACAGCTGTGGCGAGAGCGGCAAGCACCAGACCAAGCCACGCTCCGAAGAAGCTGGCTCCAGCTATGCCTATTCTACCTCTCAGGGCGAGGTAGGTGTAGTAGCCCGCAAAGCTTGAAATCACGCCCATGTTCAGGATGTTCGCTCCGAGCACAGTTATGCCGCCGTCTGCAAAGAACAGGGCCTGCACCACCAGCACCAGGGTGAGCAGAAATACACCCGCCCATGGGGAACCAAGAAGTATGGCTGCGAGAACACCACCCGTGAGATGCCCGGAGGTGCCCCAGGGGATGGGTATGTTGAGCGCCTGAATTGCAAATATACCCGCCGCAAGGGTTGCGAAGAGGGGCACTTCATGAAAACCCTCGCGCGCCCATTTGATGGAACGCGCAATAAATACGAGGGCAACCACCGTATAGATCACTGCCTGATTTAAGGGTATGAACCCGTCTGGAATGTGCAAACTTCTTCACCACCTCATAAATAGTATTATTAAATAGAAAAAACGTAATACAGATATATAAATTTTTGCCCCCAACCTTTTTAAGCTCAGGGATTGAGAGAGCAGGGATGATAGATGCGCATGCCCACATCTCCTTCAAGAAGTTCAATCCCGACAGGGAGGAGGTGATAGCCAGGTGTGCCCGCCTCAAGCTGAGCGTCGTGGACTGCGCAGTTACTCCGACAACCCTTGAGAGGTCCCTGGAGCTCTCCTCGCGCTATGGCTTTGTCTACTCCACCACAGGCATCCATCCCTACAGGGCGGCAAAGATGGACCAGAGCACTGCAAATGCGATGCTTGAAAGCATAGAGAGAAACATAGAAGAGCTCACCGGCCTGGGCGAAGCGGGGCTGGACTACCACCTGGACAGGGAAAATACGCAGAGACAGAGGGAGATTTTCGAGAGCATAGCACTTATCGCAAAGGAGTACTCACTCCCGCTGGTGGTGCATGCCCGCGAGGCAGAAGAGGAAGCACTCAATCTGCTTCTCAGCCTCGGGGTGGAGAAAGCAATGTTCCACTGCTATGGCGGTAGCGTGGAGGTGGCGCAGAAAATCCTAGAGAGTGGCTACAGCATCTCCTTAGCCACAAACCTGTGCTACTCCGAGCATCACCAGAGGCTGGCAGAAGCCCTGCCCCTTGAGAGTATTATGCTTGAGACAGATTCGCCGTACCTCTCACCCATCAAGCAGGAGAAGCGCAACCAGCCGGTGTTCATCTTTGAGAGTGTTGAGAAGCTGGCGCATCTCAAAGGTGTGGGGAAGGAGAAAGTGATAAGCGCAGCCACTGCGAATGCCCG
>NZ_JBPMGE010000028.1:0-46891 GCF_054014795.1 Candidatus Pyrohabitans sp.
CCAATAAATAAAAATACCTCCTTCAGCATACCAGTGGTATGCTGGTCACCTTTGCTATAGTGTTCATAAACATTGGTGTTTACCTCTTCTTCGCAGCTCATGCTTCCTCCCCTCTCACGGTTGAGGAGTTTTCATCCAGCATGGCACTAACCGTGGATGCCCTGGAGAGGGGGGAGTTCAGCAGGTTGATAACCAACCTCTTTTTTCACTTTGACTTTCCTCATCTGGGATACAACATGGTCTTTCTGACAATTTTCGGGATTAGATGTGAGAAAATCTTTGGTTCACGAAAGTTTCTATTAATCTACTTTATTTCCGGCATCTTCTCCTCGCTTTCAATCTTTCTCTATCCCCAGGGCAGTGTTCTGGCAGGCGCTTCAGGAGCAATTTTTGGGATTCTCGGCAGCATACTGGTCGCCCAGCGCACCCTCTATGCCCACGGCTTCGCAACCTCCCTGCTCTACGGCATGGTCTTCTTCATCATAGCTGTCACCACCGGCTTCATGGCCCATCTCCTGGGTCTGATAATGGGCTTTGTTCTGGGGTACGTGCTTACCTACGGTGAGGGGCAGCGCCCCTGATAAGCCTCTCCAGTTTTGCCCTCTCCTCACGTGAACCGAAGACTATGATCACGTCTCCTGCCAGGAGCCTTTCCTCTGGTGAGGGATTGTGAATTATCCTCTCCCCCCGCGCTATTGCAAGAATTGTCGCTCCGGTGCGCTCCCTCACATTCAGCTCAGAGATGCTCTTACCCACAGCGAAATCTCCCTCAGTGACATAAATCTCGTCTATCACCTCCCCCTCCTTTAGCCCCTGGAGTATCCTCTTTTTTGCGCTGCTCCTCACCCTCAGCACCCCCTCACTGCTGAAAACGCTTTCCACCATCCTCTCCACACCACGATAGAAGTTCCTGACGGTTCTCCACGAGAGGTATAGAATCACGAAGAAGAGGAAAAGCACCGCTGAAGATATGGCGATACTGCTGCTGGTGAGGAAGCCCAGTAGAGGTGGGAGAAAGTAAAGGGCAGAGAAGAGAAGTAGAAGCAGAAGGGAGAGGTTCCTGAAGGTGGCTCTGAGCAGGTCGCTGCCCATTGGGAGGTGCCTTCTGCTGAGCAGTGTTATGAGGATATCCACTATCTCCATAACCCGCTGAAGCGCCAGGTAGAGGGGCGGGATTATTAAAATGAAGGTTATCAAAAAGCTGAGCTCTCTGCCAAGATGCATGTGAGCTTCTGCATACCCCACTGCCTTTAAAAGGAGCAGGGCCACTGTAAGGTTGATGAAAACCCGCACCGCCTTTTTCCTTATCAGGGTGTACTCTTCGCCTCCCTGCAGGAGCCTGTACTTGGCCTGACTCATCCACATTGCAGAGTAGCTGAAGAAGTTCTTCAACGCAGAGGGTGCGTGCTTCTCAAGCAGCGATGCCAGGCTCTTCGAGGATTTCAGGGAATAGGGTGCGGCGAAGGTGGTGAGCGCAGCCACTGCAACCACAATTGAGTAGAGAAAGCTGCTGACCACGCCCAGGTCAACGCCCTGCTTTACTATTGCAAAGGAGAACTCGCCTATCGGCACCAGACCAAGGCCAATCGCCAGTGAAGTCTCACCCCGTACACCCAGGAGGTAGCAGGACAGGCTTCTGCTTGCCACCTTGGCGAGGAAGGTCACCATCACCACCAGAATAATCAGCGGAAAATAGGTGAAGATATACCTCACGTCGATGAGCATTCCAACACTCACAAAGAACAGCATGACGAACATGTCCTTTATGGGAGATACGCTTCTCACGATTCTCTCCGCCAGCAGGCTCTCAGAGACTATCGCCCCCATTACAAAGGCACCCAGAGCTAGAGAAAAACCAAGCATCTGTGCAAATACAGCGAAGGAGAAGCACAGAGCCAGGGAAGCCAGAAGGAGCATCTCACCTGTACTGCTCCACCTCTCAACCGCTTCAAGCAGGGCGGGAACAACTTTCACGCCCAGCACATAGGCGGTAAAGAAGAACAGGAATATCTTCATGAGAACCTCAAGCACCACCTGTGCAGATAGTGGGGTAAGCAGGGAGATGCTGGAGAAAAGGGTTAGAAGCACCACTGCCGCAACGTCCTCCACAACCAGAATGCCCAGCATTATGGGTGCATACTCCCTGTGAAGGTGCCCCATGTCTGTAAGCAGCTTAACAACAATTGCGGTGCTGCTTATGGCGAGTGCTGCACCCAGAAATGCTGCGTCTGTGGCGCTAAAACCAAGAGCTATCCCCAGCGTCTGACCCACACCGAGAAGAAACAGCACCCCTGTGAGAGAGGCAATCACAGATACTGCGCCCACTTTGCGGAGCTTTCTTATATTGAACTCAAGACCAAGGGAGAACATGAGGAGCATCAAACCGAGGTCGGCGAAGGCGTTAACAACCTCCTGATTCTCCACGAGCTTCAGAGCATAGGGGCCGGAGGCAACACCCGCGATGATGTAGCCAAGCACCACGGGCTGGCGAAGCCGCGAGAAGGCTGCGCCTATAGAAAAGGAGAGGAGGAGCACTATCGCCAGGTCGCGCAGGATAAGCATATCTAACCCACAAGCTCCTTGAGCTTCTGGATTTCCTCCAGTTTGCCCGCAGCTATAAGCACATCCCCTGCTTTTATCTCTGTCGCAGCATTCGGGTTGGGAATTGTATCCTCACCTCTGACTATTGCAATAACACTCGCGCCCGTGCGCCGCCTTATGTCAAGCTCGCCTATCGTCCTGCCCGCCCCTGTCCTAACCCGGATCCACTCTATCTTAACCCTGCCCGCGAGGGCGCTGCTGAGCACTTCCATGGGCGCGGGTTTGAAGTATGCTCCTGCCAGGATTAACCCCACCTTTCTCGCCAGCTCGTCGCTGAGGGAGATTATTACGGGCTCCTTTCCAGCCTCTTCGTAGTAAATCTCCCTCCGCCCGTCCTCGTGCACCACTATGTCGAGGGTTCTATCCTCTCCAAGCTTCAAAGTGTACTTCTTTCCCACTCCTGGAAGCTCAGCCTCATATATCTCCTCCATAAGAACACCTCCCTCACCTTTACTCTTCCACCTCGTCCTCTTCCATGCTCTTGCATATTAAAAATCCCCGGGCACGCTCCGCATATTTATACTCATTCACCTTCCTCCAGAACACCTTTGAGTGGTTGGGGTGGAGCAGGTGCGTCATCTCGTGAATGAGCACATAGTCCAGAACCCATTCGGGCATACCCCTGAGCCTATCGCTCAGTCTTATTGTCCTTCGCCCCGGATTGCAGCTTCCGAAGCGTGAGTTCATCCTCTTGGAAAACTCTATCCTCTCCACCCTGAGCGAGCCGCCGAAGTAGCGCCTGTTCATAGCCTCAAACTTCCTGCGCAGGTACTCATCATCCTGCTCTGTTCCAAGCCTCCTCTTCATCCTTTCCACAAAAAATTCAACCCAGCGCTTCTCCTCGCTCTCTGAGATGCTCGCAGGCATGTAGACGAGAAGCTCTCTGCCCCTGAGCTTCGCCTCCACGGTTTTCTTTCTCCTCGGACTGCGTATTACCCTGACAGAGAAGTCCATAGAGGTATGTCTCTGCCTAAATATAAAAAATGTACCTCCTCGGCTCCATATTTCCCCTCTCGACCCGGTATCCGCAGTGTGTGCACCTCTTTCCGAGCTTGACCCTGTTTCCGAAGAGGTCAATTCCATGCAGGTCTTCCAGAGGGGAGCCGCACAGGGGGCATAGCCTGGGGCTTCGCCTGGCTTTTCTCTTCTCAACCCTGATTCTAACTCCTGGCGCAGTTGCGAGGATTTTAAGCAGTCTCGCTTTTGAAACCCTGTAGTACCTGTTTTTCTTTTTCAGTCTTTCCAGCACCAGGCTGTGCATCTGGGCAAGGGAGTTCACCTCCCTCTGCGTCCTGAGCACATCCCGTGCAGCTTTTTCAATCTCCTCCCTATCCGGAAGGCGGTACATCACCCTCAATTTCACCCACCCTTTTGGCTATGCTTCGCCAGTGCTTGCCGTGCCAGTAAACCTTGCCGCACTGCGAGCAGCGGTAGAACTCCCTGTGAGCCTCAAGCACACCACTGGGCACCTCTCCCGCGATCTCGCTCCTCTTCACCTCCTCCAGTGCGCCGTTGCATCTCGGGCACAGCGCCTTTGAAGGCGTTTTTTCATAGCTCACCCCCAGCTCCCTCTTAAGCTGGAGGAGCTGCTTCTCAATAGAGTTGCTCTTTATCATCACCACATTAATTCCGCGCCTGCCAGCTTTTTTCACAAGCTTCGCATCCCTGGTTAGAAGTACCCTTGCCTCACTCTCCGCTGCTTTCAGTAATTCTTCATCCTCGGCACTCTTGTTATAGTACACGTCGTATCCGCTCAGGCGGAGCCACCTTGCAAGCTTTCCCAGCATGGCGTCTGCAGCAAAACGCATGCTTTTATATTTCTGAGAACAAAATATTTATACCCCATACATAAATCCACAATCGTAGAAGGAGGTAAACCCATGGACACCGAAGTGAAGGTCAGGGAAGCCATGACGCGACCTGTGGTAACCATCGATGCAAATGCCACAGTCCAGGAAGCTGCAAAGCTGATGGCTGACAACAACATAGGAAGTGTTGTTGTGACCCAGGGAGAGAAGCCCATAGGTATAATAACAGAGCGCGATGTCGCCTACTGTGTCGCAGCCACAGATTTGAAGCCGTCCCTTGTAAAGGTCAGGGACATAATGAGTAAAAAACTTCGCACCATATCGCCTGAGAGAACTCTGACAGAAGCCTCCAGGATAATGGCAAAGTACAACATCCGCCGACTTCCTGTTATAAAGAACAACAAGCTTGTTGGGATAATAACCAACAAGGACATACTCGCCATAGCCCCCGAGCAGATGGAGGTGCTCCGTGAACTCGTAGCGATGAAGCAGGAGGGTGAGGGCATGTCCCGGGAAGTTCCTGAGAAGGGCACCTGCGAGAACTGCGGCGATTATGGAGTAACCCTGTACGAGGTCAACGGCATTTTTGTGTGCGAGACCTGTAAGGAAGACCTGATGGGCGAATGAGGGGGCGGTGTGGTGGGTGAGCTTCCAGAGGTTAGAGAGGTAATGACCACCAGCGTGGTGGCTGTGCATGAAGATGAGCCCGCTACCAAGGTCAGGGCTCTCTTCAGGGAGTATGGATACAGAAGCTTTCCTGTTGTGGACAGCGAAGGGAGGCTTATAGGCATCATAACCAGGGGAGATATAATGAGGATATCCTCAAGCAGGTCAAATCTGCTTGCTGGCGGGCTGATGTCTACGAATGTGTTTACTGCTCTGCCCGACGAGAACATCCTCGAGGCTGCGAGGAAGATGATAGGTATGGATGTGGAGCGCCTGCCTGTGGTCAACTCCAGTACGGATTCAACGCTTGTGGGGATTATAAGCGCCCACGACATTATTGAAGCGCTCCTGGAGAGCGGGCATGAGCCAGTAAAAAAGAGGGTTGCGGATATCATGACCCGGGAGGTTGTGGTCTGCAGCTACGACGACCCTGTAACCAAGGTGTGGGCAAAGATGGACGACACCGGCTTTTCGGGCATGCCGGTGGTAAAGAATGGTGAGATAATCGGAATAATAACCCGAAAGGATATAATAGACGCAGGTTTTGCCAGGATATCACGGGAGGATGATAAGGGCAAAGCCAGAAATCCGGCGAGCGTTGAGAAGGTGATGACAACGCCGGCGGTTACAGTTTACAGGGAGACGGATGTGCGCGAAGCGGGCAGGATTATGGTTGAAAAGCAGATAGGGCGTTTGCCCATAACTGAAAATAAAAAAGTTGTGGGGATTATAGATAGGGACGATGTGATATCTGCGTGGCTACCGTAATCTTACTTAATGGCCAGCTTTATGTCAGAGGCTTTTACGGTTTTCCTTTTGGCATGCTTTGCAAGTTTTCCCGCCTCTGAGGCTATCTCCTCACCTATTTCCTCAAGCATCTCAGCCAGAATCGCCGATGCGTCTCTACCAACACGCATGTTTGTTGCTTTCCTTATAATTCTACCGCATGCAGATACAGGCAGTTCTCCCATAAATAATCACCTCGTGGAGTGGTTTTACCTCATTAAAGATAAATCTTTCGCCTGCTTGGCGATGTGATTTCATTTTATATGAAAGGAGAGGGAGTCTTTTTCTAAAATTTAAAAAGCCTTACTTCGGTAGCTTTGTGTTGCTTTGCAATGGCAAATCAAAAGTTTCCTGGTCGAAGAAGGTTGAAGAGAGGTAGCCTTCTAAGCACACAGGGTAAGGCGAGGCTGCGATGAATGCGAGAGAGGTTATAGCAGAGGAGATAAGGAGGCGCAGGTTAATACCCTTCAGGGATTTTATGGAGCTGGCGCTTTACCATGAGCGCTATGGGTACTACTCCACAGCGAAGGAGAGGATAGGAAAGGGGGGCGATTACTTCACCGCTTCAAATGTTTCGCATCTCTTCGGTGTTATGCTGGCGAGGCAGTTTGAGGAGATGCGCCACCTTCTCGGGGGCGAGGAGTTTACCCTCGTTGAGATGGGCGCGGGTACAGGCTTGCTTGCCCGCGATGTGCTTTCTTCGCTGAGATGTGGGGTGCGCTATGTTATAGTTGAGCGCTCTCCGGCGATGCGCCGCAGGCAGCGTTCGCTTCTTGGCGAATACGATGTAGAGGTGGTGGATTCGCTGCGCAAGCTCAGCGGTGTGGAGGGGTGCCTCTTCTCCAATGAGCTGGTGGACGCCTTTCCTGTGCATGTGGTGGAGGTGCGGGAGGGCGAGCTTCACGAGGTGTATGTCACCCTAGAGGAGGGCGAGTTCAAGGAGATGCTGGTTCCAGCGAGGGAAGAGCTGAAGAGCTACTTTCGCGAGCTGGGCGTTGAACTCAGCGATGGCTTTCGCACTGAGGTTAACCTGGAGGCTCTGCGATGGCTCGACGAGGTGGCGCAGGTGCTGAGGCGGGGCTTTCTCCTTACGATAGACTACGGCTACCCGAGCAGTGAGCTTTACCGGAGCTACCGCAGCGCAGGTACGCTGCTCTGCTACCACCGCCACCGCGCCGTCGAGAGCCCCTATGTGAATGTGGGGGAGCAGGACATCACCTCCCATGTGAACTTCTCAGCCCTGGCGCACTTCGGCAGAAAGTCCAAGCTGGAGGTGGCGGGGTTTACAGACCTGGCAAGCTTCCTGCTCAGCCTGGGTCTTGAGCAGGAGATGCTCACTATACGCGAGGATAAGGGGGAGGAGGCATACCTGCGGGCGCTTCTCCCGTTGAAGAGGCTGCTCATGCCCGGTGGAATGGGCGAGATTTTCAAGGTGCTGGTGCAGTACAAGGGCTTGCAAAAGCCGAAGCTTTCCTGCTTTAAGCTGAAGGTGTTTAAGAGGTGGGAGCTGTAGAATTAATTCATTAGGATGGTCAATCTCATTATAACAAAATCCTTTTCAGTCGCAATATTCAGGTTTATGAGTAAGGTGGTAAGATGACGTCCGTAAAAACCGGGGGAGTCACAATTAAAAATAGGGATAATACTTCTGAGACCGTAAGGCACGCTATAAGGCAGCTTGCGCTGAAATACGGGATGCGTGCGGGCACTCTGGAAGAGGTCAGAAAAATAGTTGGCAAAGCAGAAGCGAAGTCCGGTGAAACCCTTTCCCAGTCGGTTAAGAAAATACGGGAAGAGGTTATATGAAGTACATTGACACATCTGCCTTTGTAAAGTACTACGGAAATCCTGAATTTGAGAGGGGGATAGAAGAGGTTGAGGTTTTATTTGGAAGAGCCAGAGAAGGTGAAGACGTTTTGGTTTCCTCTATCCTCATGGTCGGAGAGACAATTTCTGTTTTTGACAGATGGATTAGAATAAAAGCAATAACAAAGGATGAATTTGATAAAATCTTGGGTAGATTCGTTATGGACGTAAAGGAGCTGAGTGAAACTGGAGCTCTAATTATGGAAACCATCAGTCCGCTGTTCATAACTTTTAGTATCGAATACATAATTAAACACCACATCCCTATAAATGATGCTGTACATCTTTATACCGCCCTCACATGGATGCCAGAAGTAGATGAATTTGTTTGTTGCGACGAAAATCTGCTTAGAGCAGCTAGAGCTGAAGGGCTGAACACCTTTAACCCGGAGGGATAGGTACAAATTCTGGCCATGAAAGAACCATCAGGAAGAGCATCGCCAGCGAGGCTATAAAAAAGCGGCACCGTATTCCCGTTTTAGAAGATAATTAAGGCAATTATGACATAAGAAGGAACACTAATTGAAAATAAACATCAAATTTTAATCAAGTCCTCTGGTTTTTTGATATGTTTTAGTCCGATGAGAATCAACCTTCTGGCTATCTCTGCTCGCTCTAATTTAGTTTCTTTGACAAGCTTTTCAATCTTCTCATAATCTTTCTTTTCAATTCTGGTTGCAATATAGATCTTTGCCATCTTTTATTGTGTTTAGACGAAACCTTTATATTTATTGGTGTACAATGTACACAATTGACACAGTGTAATTTGGAGAGTGGTGGTAACATGAAAAGCGAACTCAATGAGGGATTAGTTTTATTTCATTTTACAGACTGGGTGAGGCAAGTTGGCGAGAATTCTGCTGGTAGATGACGAACCGGATATAAGGTTTATTATCAGGAAAATTCTCGAAAGGGCTGGGCATAGCGTTATAGAGGCCGAAAGTGGTGCTGCCTGCCTAGATATGCTTAAAACTGAACATCCCGACCTGATACTTTTAGATGTGGTTATACCGGAACTCAACGGCTGGGATGTATGCAGGAGGATTAAGTCTGACAGAAGCACCAGGCACATACCTGTTATGATGTTTACAGCGAGAACCATGGAGGAGGATATTGAGAGGAGCCGGGAATGCGGCGCGGAGGCGCATATAAACAAGCCCTTCGAGGTGGAGGAGCTGCTGAAGACTATGGAGAGGTTTTTGAATACCAGGGGAAAGTCCAAATCTGAGAGGTGTTAAAAACAATCTTCATAGAGTTAGAAAATGCTATGGTTTTCTCTCAATATTTCCTTTCTCTTGCCAGGGGTGAAAGAAAAGCCAGGAAAAGCACCACCAGCGAAGACAAAATCAGCGGCATTGCGCGTCCATCTATCCCGGATATCATTTCACTTTCAAAAGTGTCATAAATATATCCCGCGATAAGCGGAAATATCGCTGAACCCGCGTTGGAGAGGGTGTTGGAGAGCCCCACCACGGTGCCGGCTATAGCAGGGTTACCTGCCATGGCGATATTTCGCGTAAGCGGGAGCGTCGCCTTGCCGGTCAGAAGCACTGCCGCGAGGGAGAGGGCGATTCCCAGCTTGCTCGCCGACAGCGCTAGGGAGAATAAACCGGCGCTGGAAAGCAACAAAATAAAAACCAGAACACTGCGAATTCCAAATCTGTCTGAGAGAAAACCAGAGAAGATGCTGCTGGAAACGCCCAGCAGGGTCGCCAGCGTAAGCACATAGCCAAGCTCACCTTTTGTCAAGCCGTGCACCTCGTATAGGAAGATATACAGATATTCATTCATCAGCCCCAGGATTCCACCAATCGCAAAAGAAATTGCCAGAACCCAGGTTGTAAGACGAGAAAAACCACGGAAACTGAGTTTATCCCTTTTCCTTCCATGTCCTGGGTATATTTCCAGAGTGCGGGAGGTGGAGAAAAGGGCGAGGGCGAGCAGTGCTGAGAGTGCATACAGCAGGGCGCCGGTGAGGATAATGTGGGTGCTGCTCAGGGGCAGAAAGCCGTAGAGGGCATAGCCTGCGCCTGAGCCTAAAGCGGCGACGGTGAAGTAGGCGCCCAGGTAGGCTCCTCTCCTGTCTTCAGGTGCAGAGAATCCAACAATGACCTGGAGGGTGGGCCAGAGCATGCCTGAGAAAAAGCCGTGCACTGTGCTGAGCAGCACCGCAAGAAACGCTTCAGGCACATAGGCATAGGCGATGGCAACCAGGGTGATTGGAAACAGGGAAACCCTTACCATATAATTCCTGAGAGCTGGCGACCTGTCTCCAGCAACCCCGGCGAGGGGAGCAGCAATTGCCCTAGAAACCATAAAGCCAGAGGTAATTGCTGTGATTTCAATGGCAGTAGCATGAAGGTCTGCCCTGACTTTAAGCGCCAAAGCTGGTTTGATCAGGTAAAAGGCAACACTTGCGAAAAATACTACAAGAAAGCCGGCCCAGAGCATGTGTTTTTTGTCGTTCATACGTCTCAAGCCTTGGTCATTCTTACAAATTTATATGTTTGCATCTCCTTCGCTGCGCTCTGAAATTTGCTTAGGTTAAAACTCCTGCATAACCCATGCTTCTTGCTGTCATCTTTGACCTCGACGGTACACTGGTGGATTTCAATCTGGACATAAAGCGCATCAAGAGGGAGATTTTTGGCTTCGACGCCTCTCAACCTCTGCTGGAGATGATAGCCACCCTTGCGCCTGAGAGGAGGGAGGAGGCGCTCGCAAAGGTGGTGGAGCATGAGGTTAGGGCTGCGAAGCAGGCTGAGCTGAAGCATGGTGCCAGGGAGGTTCTCCATGGTTTGCGCTCCCGGGGCATAGCCCTCGCTTTGGCCACGAGGAACTGCAGGCGAGCATGGGAGATAATCGCAGAACGCCATCGCTTAGCCTTCGACGCCGTCGTAACCCGTGAGGATGCAGAGCCCAAGCCCTCGCCGGCGCAGTTCCTGCTCGCGCTCAGGCAGCTGAACGTTAGCCCGGAGCATGCCCTCGCTGTGGGAGACCATGCCTTTGACTACCTTGCCGCTCGAGGCGCAGGGGTTAGAATAGCACTGCTCAATACCCGCTTTGCCTCCGCGTACTTAAACAAAGCCGACTTTGTGCTTCACCGCATAGAAGAGCTGGAGCAGGTGGTGGCTGAAGTATGCGATTGATTGTAACCTCGCAGCGCGACATCGCAGGCAGGAACATCTTCAGGGTGCTCCAGGAGGAGATGGGCTTCTCCAGCGCTGGTGAATTTGAGGGCATGCCCCTGCTGAAGAGGGGCAGGGTTATGGCAATAGCCACACAGCGAAAGCAGACAGAGGCCGAACACCTGGATGAACATTTTCCCCACGCTGAGTACTATGTATTCGCCACCCGGCACAAGGCTCAGGCGCAGCGCAAGACGCTCACTGTGCACGTCACCGGCAATCTCGGCAGGGAGGCTAAAGTAGGGGGCTCGCCGGAGACGCTTGCCCACGCTCAGCCCAGCGCAATGAAGCTGACGCTTCAGGAGCTTGCGCAGGCGAAGCATGAGCTCAATCTGGAGTACGAGGTCTCCTTTGAGGCAACTCACCACGGCCCAACACAGCTCGCAAAGCCAGTACTCTTCGTGGAGGTGGGCTCCACAGAGGAAGAGTGGCGGGACACGCAGGCGGTCCGCGTCGTCGCCAGAGCTGCACTCAGGGCGGCGCTTTGCGAGCAGAGCTTCGAAGCCTGCGTTGGCGTTGGAGGGACGCACTATGCCCCCCGCCATACAGAGATTGCCCTCGAGACGAGCTACGCTGTGGGGCACATAATACCCAGCTATGCAATACCCGAGCTCAGCTTTGAGGTTTTTGAGCAGGCGGTGGAAAAGAGCGGCGCCCGCTTTGTCTACCTCGACTGGAAGGGGATGAAGCGACGCGAGCGGGAGAAGGCGCTCGCCTTCGCAAAGAGGCTGGGCATAGAGGTCAGGCGAAGAAAAGACCTGGAAAAGCCCGCTGTTGAGTACTCACCCCTCAGCGTGGACATCCGCCTCCTCAGCGAGGCGGAGAAGCTCGACTCAAGGCGCATGAAGCAGGTGCTCACCTCTCTCGGCGTTGTTGCGGAGAGGGACGCCAGCGGCAGGGTGGTGAAGCTGCTCTCCGGGCGGGATGTGGGGGAGGAGGTTATCCACGCTTGCCTGGAGATTCTCGCAGACAGGGGTGAACTTCGTCTTGCGGACAACGAACTGGTGCTGAGCTATGCTGCCTTTGACCCTGCCAAAGCAGCGAGGCATGGACTGCGCCCCGGCCCGGAGTATGCGAAGCTGAGCAGTGGAGAGGGTGTGGTTGTGGGCGGGCGGAAGATAACGCCTGAGATGGTGCACACCCGGAGGGAAATCCGCATCCCCATAGCTGAATCGCGAACCCTTGAAGTGCTGAGGAAAACGTTTAAATACCGGCGATAGCCATTCATAATCCAGCAGGAGGAATCGCTTTGGATACCATCATTGAGGAAGCCATAAAGAGGGCTGGTAGAGGTTCTCAGAAAGGGACGCCTGTAACGGGAGGAGCCAGAATAGACGATGAGCTTGAGAATATTCTGTCACAGACCAAGGCGAGGATTGCAGTGGTGGGCACAGGGGGTGCAGGAAACAACACCATGACTCGTCTTATGGAAGTTGGCATAGAGGGGGCCGAGACCGTAGCTGTTAATACAGATGCTCAGGATTTGCTCCATACAAATGCGCACAGGAAGCTGCTCATAGGTAAGGAACTCACAGGTGGGCTGGGCGCCGGTTCGGTGCCCCAGATTGGTGAGGAGGCTGCGAAGGAAAGCGAGCAGGAAATCAAGTATGGGCTTGAGGGTGCCGACATTGTGTTCATAACATGCGGGCTGGGAGGAGGCACAGGTACAGGGAGTGCTCCTGTAATCGCCAACATCTCTCAGAAACTGGGTGCTCTCACCGTTGCGATAGTTACATTCCCCTTCGCCATGGAGGGCATGCGCAGGAGAAGCAACGCCGAGATGGGCCTTGAGAAGCTGCGCAGGGAGACTGACACCGTCATAGTTATCCCCAACGACAAGCTGCTTGAGATAGCTCCTAACCTTCCATTGCCGGCGGCATTTAAGGTTGCAGATGAGATACTTGTGCGTGCAGTGAAGGGCATAGCAGAGCTGATTACAAAGCCAGGGCTCATAAACCTGGACTTCGCGGATGTGCGTGCCGTTATGGAAGGCGGCGGCGTTGCGATGATAGGCATGGGTGAGAGCGATACAGAGAACCGCGCAGTAGAGGCCATAGAGAAGGCTATTAACAGCCCACTGCTGAATGTGGACATAACCGGCGCAAAGGGTGCGCTTATCAATGTGGTGGGCGGCGAGGACCTGACTTTATCAGAAGCGCAGCAGGTGGTTCAGGTTGTCTCAGAGCGTCTTGACCCGAGGGCAAATATAATCTGGGGTGCGCAGATAGAGGACGACCTCAAGGGCGTTCTTCGCGTTATGCTGGTCGTTACCGGGGTGCGCTCAAAGCAGATACTCGGCTCAGAGGGCAGCTTTGTCGAGGAGGAAAGGGAGGACCTTAAGTCCAAGCTGGGAATAGACTTTCTGGATTGATGTAAAATGGCACAGGTTGCAGTGGTTCGGAAGCTCAGGCTCAATGAGAGGATAAAGGAGTGGAACCGCGTCATAAAACTCTCCCGGAAGCCCCGGAAGAAGGAGTATCTGAGTGTTGCCAAGGTCACGGGCGCGGGTATAATCCTCATAGGTGCACTGGCGTTTCTCATACGCATGATAATTCATGTGGGGAGTTCCCTGCTCAAGTAAATTATCCATACAAAAAGTTTATATAGAATAAATGTGGATTCTACCTAAGCCTGTTTTTAAATTTTTAACTCGGTGAAGGTCATGGATTCAAAGATTTATGCAGTTCGTACAACAATAGGGCAGGAAAGAAATGTAGCCGATATGATGGGCGCCAGGATAGAGAAGGAGGGTTTTGAGGTCTATGCGGTGCTCGTACCCCATGACATAAGGGGCTACATACTTGTTGAGTCAAAGGACAAGACGGAAATAGAGAAGGCGCTGCGTGGCGTTGCCCACGGAAAGGGCATTGTCCAGGGTGAGCTCTCAGTCAGCGATATTGAGAGGTTCTTCGAGCCCAAGCCAATGGTAACCAAGGTGGAACAGGGCGACATCGTGGAGCTGATAAGCGGACCCTTTAAGGGTGAGAAGGCGCGTGTGGTCAGGGTTGACCTGAAGAAGGAGGAGATCACAGTTGAACTCTTTGAGGCTACTGTACCTATCCCTGTTACGGTGAAGGGCGAGAGCATCAAGGTGATTAGAAAGGAGGCATCGGAAAGTGAAACAGGTGGTTGAGACTCTCGTTGATGGCGGCAAGGCAACGCCGGGACCCCCTCTGGGTCCTGCCCTCGGCCCTCTCGGGGTCAACATCTCTGCTGTTGTGGCGGCGATTAACGAGAAGACAAAGGACTTGGCGGGAATGAAGGTCCCGGTTAAGGTTATAGTCGACTCCAAGACAAAGGCCTTCGAGATAGAGGTTGGCACCCCACCAACCAGCGCGCTTATAATTAAGGAGCTGGGCATAGAGAAGGGCTCCGGCGACGCCAAGATGGACATAGTGGGCAACCTCACCCTGGAGCAGGTGGTGAAGATAGCGCGCCTGAAGCGTGATTCAATGCTGGCAGGTGATTTGAAGGCAGCCGCCAAGGAGATTCTTGGAACCTGCGTCTCCATGGGGGTTACCGTTGAGGGCAAACCAGCGAAAGAGGTACAGCGTGAGATAGACGAGGGCAAATACGACGACAAGTTAAAGGGGTGAAGGAATGGCGATTACTACAGAGAAGATAGTAAAGGCTGTAGGAGAGGCCAGAAAAGCCTCGAAAAAGCGCAACTTTACCCAGAGCTTTGATCTGGCAATAAATCTGCGCGACATAGATATGAGCAAACCAGAGAACAGGATCAATGAAGAGGTTGTTCTCCCCAAGGGCAGGGGCAAGCCCGTTAAGGTGGCTGTTATTGCTGGCGACGAGCTTGCTCACGCCGCCAAGGAGCATGCGGACATGGTGATAACCAAGGAGGAGCTTGAGGAGCTTGCAAAGGACAAGAAGAAAGCGAAAAAGATTGCTAACGATATAGACTTCTTTATCGCTCAGGCTGAACTCATGCCCACCATAGGCAGGTTCCTGGGCCCTGTGCTTGGTCCTCGTGGAAAGATGCCAAAGCCAGTGCCGCCAAATGCGCCTCTGGGTGCGATAGTAGAGAGGCTCAGGCGAACAGTGAGGCTTCGCACAAAGGACAAGCCGGTGATTCATGTAGCAGTTGGAAGCGAGGATATGAGCGACGAGGATATAGCTCAAAATGCTGAGGCGGTGCTCACCCACCTGGATAGAAAGCTGGAGAAGGGCATGAACAACATACGGAGCGTCTACATCAAGACCACCATGGGACCGAGCGTAAGGGTGGAGGTATAGAAATGCAGGCTTCGCATGCCGTGGCTAAGTGGAAGCTGGAGATGGTTGAAGAGCTGGTAAAGCTTATACGCGATTATCCAGTTGTTGGCATAGTGAATATGGAGAACATACCTGCGAGGACGCTTCAGAAGATGCGGGCTAAGCTGAGAGGCGATGTCCTCATCAAGATGTCCCGGAAGTCTATAATGAGCCATGCGATTGAGAAGGCAGCCAAGGAGGAGAAGAGCCTCGAAGGTTTAAAAGACATGCTTAAGGGTCAACCAGCATTGATATTTTCGAGAATCAACCCGTTCAGGTTATACAAGATACTGGAGGAGAACAAGGTACCTGCTCCAGCCAAACCCAACACCATAGCTCCTCGCGACATAGTCGTACCCAAAGGCGAGACACCCTTTGCCCCAGGTCCGCTGCTTGGCGAACTCCAGTCGCTGGGCATTCAGACTGAGATAAAGGGCGGCAAAATAGCTGTGAAGAAAGATGCCGTTGTTGCGAAGGCTGGCGATGTTCTGGATGCAAAGCTGGCGGGAATCCTCAACCGCCTGGGCATAGAGCCCATGGAGGTTGGCCTTGACCTTATCGCAGCCTATGAGGCGGGCACTGTTTTCCTGCCGGATGTGCTGCACATAGATGAGGATGAGGTAAAGGCAAAGCTGGCCCTTGCATACCAGCAGGCAGTCAACCTGAGCATCAACTCTGGCTTCCTCACCAGGGAGACGGCTCCTCTTGCAATCGCCAAGGCGTACCGCGAGGCGCTTGCGGTTGCACTGGAGGCGGCTGTACCTGAGCCGGACATCATGGATAAACTTGTGGCGAGAGCCTACTTGCAGATGTTATCCTTGGCGTCTAAACTCAGCGACGCAGCCCTTGACGAGGAGCTCAGGCAAAAGCTCAGCGCTACTCAGGCAGTTGCTACGCTTCCAAGCGAAGAGCCAGCGAAGGAAGAGCCAGCAGAGACTGAGGAGGAAGAGAAGGAGGAAGAGCCGAGCGAAGAGGAGGCTGCGGCAGGGTTAGGAGCACTGTTCGGATAATGGAGGTGAAGAAATGGAATATGTTTACGCTGCTATGCTTCTCCACGCTGCAGGGCAGGAGATAAATGAAGAGAACATCAAGGCGGTGCTTGAAGCTTCGAAGACGAATGTTGACGATGCCAGGGTTAAAGCCCTGGTCGCCGCGCTTGAGGATGTTGACATAGACGAGGCTATAAAGCAGGCTGCGGTTGCGTCTGTGGCTGCGGCGCCAGCAGCGGCGGCTGCGCCTGCTGCGGCAGAAGAGGCTGCCCCTGCAGAAGAGGAGGAAGAGAAGAAGGAAGAGCCCAGCGAAGAGGAGGCTCTCGAGGGACTGGGAGCACTCTTCGGCTGAAGCCCTCTTTTTTGTTTTTTAATCTTTTTTTATTCTATTTTAGGCTGATAGGTATATGTAGTTGTAGACAAGAATCCATACAAGAATCCATGTAGCAAAGAAGTAGAGGTAGCCCTTGACGGCCCAGTCTTTCAGCGTGAACTCCTTTTCGGAAAGGTTAAAAATTTTGCGGGTTATATAGAAGAATGGATATGCTATCAGAAAGCCCACAATAATTACTGAGACAAAGGTTAAGGTTCCTGTGAATAGGTAGGGCGAGGCTACGCCCATGATGGCGCCCACTAGGACGTGAATCAGGCTTATCCTCCTCTCTATTTCATGTTCCATTGTACAAACCTCCGGTGGTGTTATGAAGACCAGTATGAGCAGCTTCGATATCTTCGCTGCAGTGAGAGAACTTCAGGAGATAATAGGTGCCCGGGTTAATAAAGTTTTTCAACCCACACCGAGTGAGCTGAGGGTTGCGCTCAACGTCAGGGGTAGAGGGAGGGAGGACCTGGTGATAGAGGCCGGGAAGAGGATTCACCTCACCGCCTATCCCAGGCCTGCACCCAGGCAGCCCTCCATGTTTGCCATGGCCCTGCGCAAGCATCTCAGGGGTGCGGTGCTTGAGAAGATTGAGCAGGTGGATTTCGACAGGATTGTGGTGCTGAGCTTTAGGGTAAGGGGGGATAGGAGGTACAGCCTGATTGCAGAGCTGTTCGGTAAGGGGAATGTGTTGCTGACAGACGAGGAGAATGCAATTATTGCGGTCATGATGCCGAAGCGCTACTCCACGCGGGAGCTTGTTGGCAGGGCCAGGTACCGGCTTCCACCCTCGCGGGCAAACCCCTTTGAGCTGAGTGCCGAGGAGATTGCAAACATTGTGCGCGAGTCCAAAGGCGACCTGGTGCGTGCCCTTGCCATGGACTTAGGGCTGGGCGGGCTCTATGCAGAGGAGGTCTGTCTTCGTGCGGGTGTTGATAAAAATCTCAGGGAGATAGGTGCTGAGGAGGCGGAGAGGATCAGAGCGGCGCTGGAGGAGCTCAGGGCGAGGGTAGGGGTGGAGAAGCCTGAGGTGGTGTTCGACGCAGGTGTTGCCATCGACCTGACCCCTGTGCCCCTGAAAATCTATGCCCAGCACGAGAGAAAGAGCTTTGAGAGCTTCAACCTGGCGCTGGACGAGTACTTTACAAAGTATGAGGTGGAGAGGATAGAGAGGCAGCGGGAGGAGAGGTATAGGGCCGAGCTCAACCGTCTGCTCTCCCGCCTTAAGTCGCAGACCAGTACAATAAAGAGGTACCTGCGGGAGGAGAAGGAGCTGCACGCCATGGGGGATGCAATTTACCTTCACTTTCAGGATGTGGAGCGCATTCTCAGCACGCTGAGAAGTGCAAGGGAGAGGTACTCCTGGGAGGAGATAGAGGGCAGGATAAAGCAGGGCAGGGGTAAGGTGAAGGAGGCTGCGCTGATAGAGAGGATTGCCCCGAACCGTGGCAGGGTGGTGCTCTCACTGGGCGGCATGGAGGTGCCCCTGGATATAAGGAAGAGCGCCGCTGAGAATGCCGAGTTTTTCTATGAGAGGAGCAAGAAGCTCAGGAATAAGGCGATAGGGGCAAGGGAGGCTGTGCTCAGGACTGTGAAGGAGATCAGGGAGTTCAAGGCGCGGGGTGTTGAAGCCTTCGAGAGCAAGGTCAGGGCACCCCAGAAGAGGGTGAAGAGGAAGAAGGAGTGGTACGAGAGGTTCCGCTGGTTTGTTTCAAGCGATGGCTTTCTGGTGCTCGGCGGAAGGGATGCGGTGAGTAATGAGGTGCTTGTGAAGAGGCATATGGGTAAGGATGATATATTTGTACATGCTGATATTCACGGTGCGCCGGCGGTGGTGATAAGGACAGAGGGGAAAGAGGTGCCAGAGACGACGATTCAGGAGGCCTTCGACTTTGCAGCGAGTTACTCAAGAGCATGGAAGCAGGGAATAGCGAGCCTGGAGGTGTACTGGGTAAAGCCCGAGCAGGTCAGCAAGCGTGCCGAGAGCGGCGAGTACGTGGCCAAGGGCGCCTTTGTGATTCGGGGCAGACGGAATTACGGCATCGGCAGGGTGCGCATTGCTATAGGTGTTGTGCTGAACGAGGAAGCCCGGGTTATAGGCGGGCCTCCTTCAGCGGTGAGGGCGCAAGCCAGTGCGTATGTGCTCCTCGCCCCGGGGAGGAGTAAGAGCAGGGAAACTGCTGTGCAGATAAAGAGGGTGATTGCCGAGAAGCTGGGTGAGGAGATGCGCAGTAAGGTGGAGGGCATACCCATAGAGGATATTCAGGCATTTCTCCCTCCAGGAACAAGCGACATAGTGGAGGATGAAAGATGAAGGCGGCGGATTACCTGATTGAGCTTCTTGTGACCCTGATAATGGGGCTGATTCTGATAAACCTGGTCTACCATGCGAGAAGGCTGATGAGGAAGCATGGGCTGATGCGCAAGCTCAGGAGAAAACCCTAGAGAAGGCGAAGCTCTTCCCTGCTCTTTTTGAGTATTATAACGTCGTCGGCAGAGGCGATCTCGTAGTAGGGCACCTTAACCGCAGTGGTGTTTATTATCCTCTCCTTTGAGGCCAGGAATTTTCGTTCGCCAACGAGCATGCAGGGCGCATCGTCCACTATGGTTATCTCCAGCACCTCGCCCAGGAATTCGCCGGAAGCGTCTATAACCTCCTTCCCCAGAAGCTCTTCATCTCTGTACATAGGCATTATCTCTTTTTTCAGTGGGAGGGTAAAAACCTTTTGCAGGTGCAGAGGTGTTGTGGTACTTCAGCATCAACTTAAAACTAAACCTTTCGCTGGATATCTTTGAAGATATCATAGTGCCCATCCAGGGAGTAAATTTCTTTAATTCCATTTCGCCTCATGGTAAGCACATTGTACGCATCAACAAAATCAAGTCCAAACTTCGCTGAAATTTCCACCGCCTCTCTGCATGCGCCAGCTTCAACATCCAGCAGCTTCAGCCCGAGGCAGTCTAAAAATGAGAGCACCATATCCGTCGCCTTTCGGTCGTTGAGCTTCTCTCGACCCTCCAAGATGAATTTTATCTCAGCTACCGTCAAAACGCTCGTCGATACCTTTTCTTCACCCCTTTCGACCCTCCCCATTATTTCCACGCACCTGGAATAAAGTTCCCTGGGCTCGCCGGTCATAACGCATAGAGGTATGCTGGTATCAATATACCTCATGCAGTCACCTTTTGAACTTAACCCTCAGTGGAGATTCAGAATGCAGGAGTTCTACTGCATCCCCTTCGCCTTCCAGTGCCCCTGTGCACTCCTTTAGAAAGGACTTCCTGTGCATAGCTTCGACCACCTTTAGTTTGACCCTGTCCTTCGGTCTTATGCTCAACATATCTCTGATTTCTTTTGGTATTACAATCCTTCCCTTCGCGTCCATCTCTCCAATAATTTCCACTTCGCCCATAAATCCCACTTTAAATTAAATCCCACAATAACATATGCCAGAATTCCTGTGAGCTTTCCATCACCCCAGCACCCCGCTCCCGGCTATCCTGTTCACAATCTCCCTGAACACCTCCTTATAGTTCTCCTCTGTGACTTCTCTATCAATCTTCGCCCCTGCTGCGACGTCTCTTCCTCCCCCGCCAAAGAGCTGTGCAATCTTCCGCAGGTTTACCTCTGAGCTGTTCCTGCGGAAGCTCAGCTTGCCGTCAGGGTAGACCACGACCACGAAGTCTGTACCCTTCTCCTGAAGGTAGAGGGAGGCAAGGGTTGAGCTCAGGTACTTCTTGGACAGCGCCATGGCACAGGTGTAGCCGCTGATATTGAAAATCTCCATATGCTCATCGATGTAGGCATAGCCCTTCTGCTTCGCATTCTGATATTGCCTATAGGCCTCCTCAAACTCCTCATTCCAGAACTCGCCTTTAGCGAGGGCTTCAACAAAGCTGAGCTTATCGTAACCCGAGGAGATGACATCGTAGAGCTTCCAGGCAAGCTCACTGCTCTCACGGAAGTCATGGGCATGGGCGAGGCGTGCTATCTCCATTGAAACCTCATCACCAGGCATGAACTCCCGCTGCACAAGCTCAGCGGCGCAGAGTTCTGTGCTGTGGATAAAGCGAAGCCTCAGCTTCATAATCTCCTCCCCACCCTGCCAGTCGTGGTGGTCTATCCAGATTACCTGGCTGGCTTCGCACAGCCTCTCAAGGGCACCTCTGGCAGAGAGCACCTTGGGGTTGTACCCCAGGTCTGCGATTACCACGTTTTCTCCTTTAACCTCTCTGCTCAGCTTCACAATAATCTCCGCAAGGTCGTCGTAGTCAGCGAAATAATGTATTATCTCCTCGCCTGCATCACTGGCGAATCTGCGCATTATTGCATGACTCCCCAAACCATCGAGGTCCTTCTTGTGGGCGATGCATATGTAGGCCATGGGCAGTTTTAGGACGAGGGAGGTAAATAAATATTAGGGTGCGGTTCCTCGAGACCCCTCTGCATACTGCAGTGGGAGTGGTACAGGCAGCCATATTTGCTATCGCCTGCTACAAGCTCTCAAAAATCGAGGCACAGCTGCATATCTTCCCTTTTCCGTATATAACAGCAAAGTTTGCAGTGGTTATATCTTAAGCAATCTATAGAAATATTTTAAAGGGAAGAAGAATGAAGCTCAGATTGCGTGTTGACGAATTAATTAGCATCCTTGTGAAGTCAGAGGAGTCTCTGCTGAGAAAATATGACCTGGATGCCACAAAGCTTAAGAAGCTCCAGAAGTCCCTCCAGGAGGGCAACTGGAGACTTATTCCCTAATTTTTAATAGGAAGCTTGCAACTAAAATACTCATTTCATAGAGTACTATTAAGGGGAATGAGAGGAGAAGCTGGCTCATTGGCGTGGGGTCAGCGGTTATAACTGCAGCCAGAGTTACAATGCCAACATAAACAAACTTGCGCTTTTGTTTTAACGACTCCACGCTCACCAAGCCGCGAAGCGCCAGCCAGGTGACCACGAGGGGGAGTTCAAAGAGCAGGCTGAAGATAACTGTTGTCAGAAAAGCAAAGAAGATAAACTGGTTTATGCTGTAGTAGGCAAGTATTCCAGCTTCAGTGGTAAGTGACGTGAGCACCTTTACCGCCGTGGGTAGGAGCAGAAGGTATGTGAAGCCAAACCCGAGAAGGAGGAGGGCAATACCTGCGAGCAGCCAGAGCGCCACACCCAGCCTCAGTCTGAAGCGCAGTGTTCTGAGGATGAGTAAGGCAGCAATGGGTATAAGGGCAATAATTGTGAGCACCAGTGCTATCTGGAACTTCACCATAACCGTCTCAAGCATCCCTGTGGCGATCAGCCTAGCGCTCTCGGGCAGGATGTCCTGCTTCATCCTGTTTATTATGTACCCCGAGAGATAGAAGAAGAGGAAAAAGAAGGCAAACCCTGTGCCTAAAAGGAACCACGCATGTCTGCGCAGCAGGAGAAGGTATCTGATAAGGGGCATAGGGTCTCCTCAGGTTATGAGAAGCTCCTCCTTATCCTGCTCCAGTGCCAGGCGAAGTTCCAGCGCTATGCGTCTGCCCATGCTCATGTTGTCGCCGTATAACAGATAGCTGTAGGGCGAGCCCGAGATGAATGGATTCGTTCCCGCGACGATGCGCGCTGAGATTTCAAAGGCTATGAACTCCAGGTTGTGTGTAACCATGGTTTCAAGGCAGAAGGGGCCAAGCATACCCGGCGGGGCAATCTCTCTAGAGACCTCCACCAGGCGGTCGCCCATCTCAAGTACGCGTGGTAAAAGCGACTCCCTCGCTACCAGGGGGGCATTTCCCACGACCACATAGCTTGGCTCAATATACGCCCCTGTCTGGTCAATCGCAGGGATGCGGGTTAGGCCGTCGATGTTCGCTTCGTAGCGGCGGTCTATTCCAAAGAGCTCCATTTCGTCTGTTAGGGGAGAGTAGAAGTAGGACAGGTACATGTTTACCCCGGGCACATACTCCTGTATCGTCGCTCTCTCAAGGTCTTCGCGGGTAATTCTTCTGTGGCGTATAAGTCGCTCTGACTTTCTCTTGAAATCCTTGTAGCTGCCCACGATGAAGTAGCCCCTTCCTCCGCGAGCGCCGGGGAATTTCACAAGGCTGAGCCTGTCTATGTCCCGGGGGTCCTTTGTCTCCTTGGGCATCTTTATCCCCGCCCTTGTAAGCCACTGCCTCTCCATGGAGCGGTCAGATTCCCAGCGCAGTATGTGGCGGTTGCCCAGCAGAGGTACGGTGAGCTTATCCTCTATGTTGTCCACACCCACATATGCGATCAGAGAGCCGTGGGGTACCAGCAGGGCATTCCGCTCTCGAAGCTTCTCCATCGTTTTCTCTGAGGTTACCTCAGAGTAGCTCTCGAGGGTTATTATCTCATCCGCCACACGAAATCGACGGTAGAGATCAGCGCGGTCGCGTTTGCACACCACAATGGTGCCAAAGCCTTCCTCCTTCGCCCCCTTGAGAATCTGGAGCGCAGAGTGGCTGCCAATCGTGGCTATCTTAATCCTGCTTCTGTCGTAGCCTCTGTAGATTTCCAGAATATCCTCTCTTTTAAGCATGTCCTCACCTACGTAACAATCTCTTCAACTCTGTGAATCTTCACGGCCTCTTCAATTTCCATCATGACAAGGTCAAGGGGGTCCTCTATTCTCCGGCGGTACTTGAGGCTGAGGTTGCGCATCTCCGGCGATGTGGGCCCCATCGCGGGGTCGCCGGGCACACGCGGCGAGACGTCGAAGACCACAAATTCCAGGGTTTTGTTGTCCTGGGGCGAATACGCTATTGCCCCTTGGAGGGAGAAGGGACCTATCATCTTGGGCGGGTACTCCTTTTCTACCACTCTGCGGAAGCGGTAGGCGGCATCGTAGACAAGGTGCTGCTTGCTTTCCCGCATTGTTATGCCGTAGTGACCTATCTCCTCGTTGGTCACAGGTACGCGAATCTTCAGCTGGTCCCTTGCCGGGAGATTGAGGAATCCCTGAAGGTTGACCTGCCTCCTGTCTGAAAAGCCCACCAGGTCAAAATCGCCAAATATGTCCTCCAGGGCATAGCCCTGGAAGTTGGCATTGAACCTTGCGCCGAGCACATACTCCTCTATTCTTGCTTTGCTGAGCGTTTCCTGGTTTATTATTCCCTGCTTGAGGAGTTCCTCAGCCTGGCGATAGTAGTCTTCAGGCGAATCGGCATAGAAGAATGCCCTCTCCAGCGGGTTGGCTGCCTGCTGCACCTTTACGATGCACAGCCTGTCTATGTCCTCCGGCTTTTCAAAGTGCTTTGGCGTGCGAATACCTGCCTTTTTAAGCAGGTAGTACTGTCCGCGCTCATCTTCACGGTCCTCGGCACGGAGGATAAAGCGGTTGCCGTAGAGGGGCACGCGGAACTCGCCCTCGATTCCGTCATAACCCACATACACCGCAAAGGAGCGATTGGGTATAAAGATGGTGTTGAGCTCGCGGAGGCGCTCCTGCACCTCCTGGTTGAGCATATCCCTGAAGCGCTCCACTGTTATTATCTCGTCATAGAGGTGGCGGTTGTAGGTGGTGTAGAGCTTCTCCCTGCCCTTCTGCACCACAATTACAGTGCGAAAGCCTGCCGCCTTTGCAGCAATCCCAATCTCCTTGGCAGAGTGGGAGCCGAAGATGCCTATGGTAATCTCGCCATCATAGTTTGCGGCGATTTTCTGAATTTCCTCTCGTTTTAGCATAGCTACGACCCCTTCTTCTTTATCTTTATTATGTCGCCAATTGTGAGTTCTCCTTTGGCCTCGCCCGAGGCGGAGTACTCCCCCTCTTCAGAAATCTCCTCCAGGAGTTTTATGTCCAGCGCCCTTTCAAGCTTCTTTGCAATTTCCACGCTGGGTTTCATCCTCCCGGACTCGAGGCGCGCTATTACAGACACCTTCTCATTTATCTTTCTGCCCAGGTCCTCCTGGGTGAGTTTTCTCGCCTCCCTCGCGTGGCGTATTATTAGACTGTAGTCCTCCACAATCTCGATTACTGGCTTGCGCTTGGCACCGTAGGGATACTTCCTTCTGGTCAGGGAAACCCCTTTCCCGGGCTCCCTCCTTGGCATGCGTGACCAGCTCTTTGTCTCCCTGCCGAAGCGCGCACACTGCTTGCAGGTCTTCATCTCTGTGCCTTCGATTACAACTGAGATGGGCTTTCCCCAAATTTTGCGCCCGCACACTTCACACTCCATACTGAGGCCTTCCTGAAAAACTGACGGGTTAATATCTGTGGAGTATTTTTAAATATTTTCCCGTGAATATAGGGGTATGAAGGGCTACCTTTTAGAAGACAGGGTGATTCTCTCTGACCCAAAGGCAATTTCCAGGTTGGTGCAGAAGGGCTACGGGAAGAAGAGCAGCGGCAAACTCTATCTGTCGCTGGTTGAGGCTCTCTACCTTGTGGAGAAGGGCAAACTTGAGGTGTTCAGCGGGGAGCGCGCTTTAAGTCTTGAGGAGCTCCTCGGCTCACCGGAGGAGGACCTGTTTATCAGGTATGTGGCGTATCGTGATCTGCGTGAGCGCGGCTATGTTGTGAAAACCGGCTTCAAATTTGGCTCCCATTTCCGTGTTTATGAGCGCGGGGCTTACCCCGGGGAGCACTCCAGCTTTCTTGTGCATGCGGTGCGCGAGGACAGTGAGCTTAGCTTCACAGAACTCGCCCGCGCAGTTAGACTGGCACACGGGGTTAGGAAAAGGATGCTATTCGCCGTGGTGGATGAGGAGGGTGATGTTACATACTATGCGGTGGAGAGGGTGACGCCGTGAAAGTCAAATCCTGAAGCTGTGGAACGTCTGCCATGTGCTCTTGAGCCTCAGGGCCCTGATGGTGTTTTCAAGCTCCTCATCCTCCAGCTCCCTGAGGGTTTCATCGCTTATTTTAAGGGCTAGCTTCTCCATGCGCCTGAGGAGGGAGATGTACTCTCTGTCAATGCTGTGGTACTCCCCCTTTAGATTCTCAAATTCTCCCAGCAACTCCTTCAGCCCTTCAACCAGCTTCCTCTGCTCCTCCTCCATCCATTGTCTATGTACATAAAAACCATTTAAATGTGCCGACGTTACGCTTTAGCATGCCTTAAACACTTATATAAGAGTCCTGATGATTTAGAGCAAGGTGGTTGTCATGGATAAGTACAGCGTCGCAGTTTTGGGAGCAACTGGAATGGTGGGACAGCGCTTTATTCAGCTGCTCGCGGAGCACCCCTACTTTGAGCTTACCTGCGTAGCAGCTTCGGAGCGGAGCGCGGGTAAGCGCTACGCAAGCGCCGCGAAGTGGTACCTCAGGGGTGATATTCCAGAGGCTGTAAGAGACCTTGAGGTGGTGCCTGTCTCGCCCCGCGAGGTTCATGCAGATATAGTCTTCTCTGCTTTACCGGGCGGTGTTGCCAAGGAGGTTGAGCCGGAGTTTGCCAGGGCGGGCTTCATCGTCGCCAGCAATGCCTCTGCATACCGCATGGCCGAGGATGTGCCTCTGCTCATCCCCGAAGTCAACCCGGAGCATCTCGACATGATAGAGGTGCAGCAGGAACGCAGGGGCTGGGATGGTGCGATAATTACCAACCCCAACTGCTCCACGATAATGGCGACGCTCACCTTCAAGCCCATCTACGACGCCTTTGGCATCGAAGAGGTCGTGGTTACGACGATGCAGGCCCTCTCCGGCGCAGGCTACAACGGCGTTCCCAGCATGGCGATAGTTGACAACCTCATCCCCTACATAGCAAAAGAGGAGGAGAAGGTTGAGACCGAGGCGCTGAAGATTCTGGGCAGGTTCAACGGCGCTGAGATAGAGCAGGCAAGCTTTGAAATTTCCGCCTCCTGCAATCGCGTTGCTGTGCTCGACGGACACACGGAGGCGATTTTCCTGCGCACCTCGCAGGAGGCGACGCCTGAGGAGATAAAGCAGGCGATGCGAAGCTTTAGAGCCAGGCCCCAGGAGCTTCGCCTGCCCACCGCACCGCCAGAGCCGATAATCGTGCGGGAGGAGCAGGACCGTCCGCAGCCCCGCCTGGATAGAAACGCAGGCAACGGCATGGCTGTGACAGTGGGCAGGGTTAGAGAGGACAGGATTCTCGGCGTGAAGTACATGGCTATGGGGCACAACACAATACGCGGTGCTGCCGGAGCGAGTGTGCTCAATGCCGAGCTTCTGGTAAAGACGAGGAAGCTGTGAGATGACAGCGGCGGAGCTCAACCAGGAGGCAAAAGCGAAGGCAAAGCTACTTGGCTATGTGCTCAGAGAGGTGCACAAGGTAATCGTTGGCCAGGAGCGTGTGCTAAGGCGCCTGATGCTCAGTCTCCTCAGCGATGGCCATGTTTTGCTGGAGGGCGTGCCGGGTCTGGCAAAGACGCTAATGATACGCACCTTGGCGAAGACTCTGCGCTGCGACTTCGCGCGGGTACAGTTCACCCCCGATTTACTGCCCGCCGACCTGGTGGGCACAAAGATATATAACCAGGCGACGGCGGAGTTCGAGACAAAGCTCGGCCCCATCTTCACGAACATTCTGCTCGCAGACGAAATAAACCGCGCGCCGCCAAAGGTGCAGAGCGCTCTGCTTGAAGCGATGCAGGAGAGGAGTGTTACCATAGGCGGCGAGAGTTATACACTGCCCAGACCTTTCCTTGTGCTGGCGACGCAGAACCCCATAGAGCAAGAAGGTACATACCCCCTGCCGGAGGCGCAGGTGGACCGCTTCATGTTCAAGGTGAATGTGACCTATCCGAGCGATGAGGAGGAGCTTGAGATAATCACCAGGCACACCTCGGGTGAGGAGATAGAGGTGGAGGCGATACTCACCCCTGAGGACATACTCCAGCTTCAGAGCCATGTGCGCGGAATTTACATCGCCGATGAGATAAAGGAGTACATAGTGAGGATAGCCTTTGCCACACGCAACCCATCGCGTTTTGGTCTGGAGGAGCTTTCGCCCTACATCCAGTACGGTGCCTCACCTCGAGCGTCGATATTCCTCGCCCTCGCCGCGAAGGCCAATGCCCTGCTGGAGGGCAGGGGCTATGTTATACCCGACGACGTAAAGGCGATAGCCGAAGATGTGCTGAACCACAGGCTTATCCTCACCTATGAGGCAGAGGCTGAGGAGGTTTCCTCAGGCGAGATAATAGAGAAGATTTTGAGCGCCGTAGAGGTACCCTGAGTGGAGCCAAGGGAGATTCTGAGGAAGGTAAGGGATATAGAAATCAGGACACACAGGATAGTGGACACCTTCCTGGCGAGCAGGTATCGCAGCACCTTCCGTGGCAAAGGCATAGAGTTTGCGGAGGTGAGGGAGTACCAGTACGGCGATGATGTACGCTACATTGACTGGCGGGTTACGGCCAGGTTCGGGAAGCCCTATGTCAAGGAGTTTGTTGAGGAGCGGGACCTGCTGGTGGTTGCCGTGGTTGATGTCTCAGCCTCCTGCGATTTTGGTACTGGTGCGGCAACGATGAGGGAGCGGGGCATTGAGGTCGCCGCCACTCTGGCGTACTCCGCCTTCAAGCACGGCGACAGGTTTGCGCTTCTTCTGGTCTCCGACAGGGTGGAGAGCTACCTGCCGCCACGAAAGGGCAGGGGTCATGTTTACCGCGTCGTCAGGGAGCTTGTGTATCTTAAGCCCGGGAGTCGGACCACGAAGCTGAGCTCAGGTCTGGAGTTTCTGCGGCGCGTGCTGAAGGAGCGTGCCATAATCTTCATAATCTCTGACTTCTTTGACCCCTCGCTGGAGGAGGCGGTGAAGCAGATGCGGCGCCTTTCTCTGAGGGGCTGCGACGTCATTGCGGTGAAGCTGAGCGATGAGCGAAATTATACCCTTCCAGATGTTGGTCTGGTGGAGGTGCTCGACCCTGAGAGCGGCGAGCGCCTTGTTGTCAACACCTCCCGTGAGGAGTTCAGGAAGGCCTACCTCCGCAGGGCCCTCGCCCAGAGCCATCGCGTGAAGGAGATGCTGCGAAGTGCTGGGGCTGAGATTATAGAAATAGACACCTCTCAGGATGTGCTCAAGCCCCTGCTTCGATTCTTTGTGCAGCGTATCAGGAGGCGCTAGGATGGAGTTTGCAGCTCAGGAGAGGCTCTTCCTGCTCCTGCTCATACCCGCCTATGGGGTCTTCTACTACCTCTCGCTTAAGCGCAGGCGCAGAGTGGCGCTGAAGTTTGCGAACTTCGAGATGCTGCGCAGACTCACGATGCACGGCAAACCAGTGTACGAGAACTACATCCCCCTCGTCCTGCGCCTTATTGCGCTCACCCTTTTAATAATCGCCCTGGCAAAGCCCATGAGTGTGATGAAGGTGGAGACCACCAGCAGTGATATCGTCCTTGCTATAGATGTCTCGGGGAGTATGCGCGCCACAGATTTTGCACCAAATCGTCTGGAGGCTGCGAAGAGCGCAGCCCTGGTTTTCGCCTCAGAGCTGAAGCGAGGCGACCGCCTGGGCGTGGTTACCTTCTCCGGCGTGAGTTATGTGGCGGCGCCCCTGAGTGACAGCCTGGATGAGGTCAGGCAACGCATCGCCGGCATAACCTTTGGACGCGAGGACGGCACTGCAATAGGCGACGGGCTTATAGCTGCCTCGAGTATGCTCGCCGGCAGCGAGGGCAGGAAGCGCGTTGTTGTTCTGCTGAGCGACGGCGAGAACAACCGGGGAATTGCGCCTGAAGATGCGGCGATGTATGCCCAGAGCCTCGGGATAAGGGTTTATACTGTGGGCATAGGCTCGCCCTCCGGCTTTATCCCGGGTACCCTTCAGCCCGTGGGTCTGGATGAGGAGACACTGAAGAGCATCGCCCAGCTTACCGGCGGCGAGTATCACTTCGCCTCGAGCAGCGAGGCTTTGCGGGATGTTTACCGTGAGATTGCCAGAAGTATAACCTTCGAGGAACGCAGAAGTGATATCTCAGGCTATTTTCTCGCAGTGGCGCTTGTAATCTTCATCATCGAGTTTGGGCTGGCGGCGACGAGGTACCGCACCCTGCCCTAGGTGAGCTTATGAGGATTGCTGTGGTCTACCTTACGGAGAATGGAGCAAGGCTTGCGGAGCGCCTTGCAGGCGCGCTGCCGGAGCACAGGGTGGAGGTCTTCGGGAGGCACGGGGGCTATGGCAGGGAGCTCTCTGAACCGCTTTCGCGTTTCTTTGGCAGAACACTGCGCAGCTACGATGCGCTGGTGTGCATAATGGCTCTTGGAATAGTGGTGCGCAGCCTTGCAAAGCATCTCAGAAACAAGCGCACCGACCCGGCGGTGGTGTGCATCGACGAGCTTGGCAGGCATGTGATAAGTGTTGCCTCTGGGCACAGAGGAGCCAATGCCCTTGCGGGGCTTATTGCAAATCGCATTGGAGCGACGCCCGTGATAACCACCTCCACGGATGTGCAGGGCTTAGCATGCGTTGAGGAGATTGATGGACGGTTTGGCGCCGTAGAGGAGGGCGATGTGAAGGCGGTTAATGCGGCGATAGCCAACCATCGCCGCGTCGCTATTTTTACGGAGCTGGCGATAGATGTGGAGCCCTTTGAGAGGTATGGCATTGAAGAGCTTGAGAGCGTGGAGTGCGATGCGTGCATTGTGATTACCAGCAGGCTGGTCTCGCCCCCTTCAAAGCCCTATGTGCTTCTAAGGCCAGAGAACCTCATCCTTGGCATAGGTGCCAGGAGGGGAATTGAAAAGGAGGAGGTGCTGAATGCGATTGAGGCTGCGCTGCGCGATGCTAAGCTGAGCAGGGCGAGTGTTAAGGCTCTTGCCACGATACCCAGGAAGGCAGAGGAGCCGGGGATTGCTCAGGCTGCCGCCTCACTGGGCGTGCGTGTTGTTTCTGTTCCCGTCGATGAGGTTAAGCGGGTGGAGGAGCACTTCCGGGGCAGCGAGCTGGTGAAGCGCAGCGTGGGCGTGGCTGCAGTGGCAGAGCCCTGCGCCTACATAGCCTCTGGCGGAGGAAAGCTCCTCCTGGGCAAAAGGGCCTATGGCAGGGTTACAATAGCAATAGCTGAGGAGGTGAGGGATGCTTAGCTCAGGCATAGCTGAACTCGACCGCATGCTGGGCGGAGGCTTTATCCCTGGTACCAGCGTGGTGGTGCTTGGTGCTACCGGGATAGGAAAGACCCATCTTGGCCTGAGCTTTGCAAACGCCGGCTTGGAGCAGGAGGGGAAGCGGGGTGCAGTTCTCGACCTTACCCTGCGGGGCGATTCCCAGCGCCATCGCGAGTATGCCCGGCGCCTCTACCGCTGGACTCTTGAGGAGGTGCAGGGCGAGCTCGAGCCCTTCTCCCTGGGTGACGGACGGCTGCTTCGCCTTTTAGAAGGCGAGGATGCGCAGTCCGAAAGTGCCCTCAACCGCAGCCTTGCAAGGCTGCTGCGCTTCCTGTACGGCAGCTTCGCCTGCGGTGTCAGGCGCCTGGTGGTGGATGGGGTTGAGCCCCTGGACACAGCGCCTCTGCAGGGAGATGTGCTCTCCTATGTGCAGCGGATGGTGCGCAAGAGCCATGACTGGCTCGCACGCGAAGCGCTGAGGGAGCGCTTCTTCGCCAGCCGCGAGCTTGTGGCTGGGCGAAGCTACGACGCGGGCGGGATAACCACCCTCTACCTGGTGACCACACAGGAGAGCCTTCTCAGCGAGCTTATTAAGCGCGGGCTGAGCAGCTCTGGTTTGGAGGCCAACGCAACAACAGTTATCCTCATGGGGAGGATTATGGCTGGAGGCAGGGTAAAGCGCGCTCTCTACGTGGCGAAGCACCGCGGCGCCGGGTGCAGCGACGAGATAGCTGAGTTCAGAATCACAGAGCGCGGGATAGAGATGTAGCCGAGAAAAAGGCGATATTGTTGTTCCTGTGCCCTTTCACAATGGATACCTTCGTCACACCGCAACTTCGTTGTGGGTAACTTCGTCACCCTTACTTCGTTCGGGTACTTCGGCATCCTATCGTGCTTCGCACGAAACGGATAACTTCGTCACCCTCACTTCGTTCGGGTAACCCTGCTCAGAGTCTGGCTTTTCATCATATAGGAACCCTTTTCCGCCGCCAGAATACTCCCCCTATCCGGTGAGGAAGGGGTAATAGGGGCGGGTGCGGCGCCCCTATATCAGGTGGCTCTTAAGCTCATCATCGCAGGTGATATAAATGAGAAGGTTAACGAACTTGAGGATTACAGGGTCTCAACCACTTACACCCTCTCCACCCCTCACAGTAACCTTTAAAAAGGATGAGGATGAAGTTATCCCACCCTTTGGGGAAACTTTTTATAGATGTTAACCAAGCATGGCTGAGTTGTCATGATGCCGATGAAAGGAGGTAGATGAATGGCTAAAATGTATGTTCGATTTGAGACTCCAAAGGAGCTGGCTGATAAGGCTTATGAGGCGATTGAGCTGGCGAGAAGTACAGGTAAAGTGGGCAAGGGTACCAACGAGGTTACCAAGTACGCGGAGCGCGGGCAGAGTGTGCTCGTTGTGATAAGCGAGGACGTTGAGCCCGAGGAGATTGTTGCCCATCTGCCAGCGCTGTGCGACGAGAAAGGCATACCCTATGTCTATGTGCCCAGCAAGCATGAGCTTGGCAAGGCGGTTGGCATAGAGGTTGCTGCTTCAGCAGCAAGCATAATAACTCCCGGCAAGGCCAAGGAACTTGTGGATGAGATTGCTGATAAGGTGAAGGCCCTCAAGAAGTGATAGTCATGGTGAAGGAAGAAGAAACCAGTGGCTTTGCAGCAGAGGTTGTTGAAGTCATTGGCAGAACAGGGATGACAGGTGAGATTCTCCAGGTTAAGGTGCGCATCCTCGAGGGAAGGGACAAGGGTAGGATAATCCGCAGGAACGTCAAAGGTCCCACCAAAGTAGGAGACGTAATAATCCTCATGGAGACAGAGCGCGAGGCGCGCGAACTCAAGGTGCCGTAGGTGGTATTATGGAAGCCAGAGAGTGCTCCTTCTGTAAACGCCGCATAGAGCCGGGCACAGGGAAGCTGTTTGTGAAGAAGGACGGAAGCATACTCCGATTCTGCTCCAGCAAGTGCGAGAAGAACATGCTCAAGCTGAGGCGCAACCCTCGCAAAATCAAGTGGGTTCGCAGGGGTTAGAGCATGGAGAGAAGCTTTCTGATGGTCAAGCCGGATGGCGTGGTCCGTGGTTTGGTGGGCGAGATTATCTCCCGCATTGAAAGGCGCGGACTGAAGATAGTTGCGGTGAAGATGCTCAGGATAGAGCGCAAGCTTGCGGAGCAGCACTACGGTGAGCACCGTGACAAGCCCTTCTTCGAAGGCTTAATAGGTTACATAACCTCAGGTCCAGTTGTGGCGATGGTGGTTGAGGGCAGAGATGCGATTAAAGTGCTGCGGAGCATGATAGGTGCCACAAATCCTCAGGAAGCTGCTCCCGGGACAATACGCGGCGACTTCGCCCTGGACGTGGGGCGCAATGTGGTGCATGCGAGCGATTCCCCAGCTTCGGCAGAGCGCGAGATACCCCTGTTTTTTGATGAGAGTGAGATTCTGAGCTACTCCCGTACAGATGAGGAATGGGTATACGAGGAGTAGCTATTTATATGAAAAGAAACCAGCGCTGAATTATAAGGCGAGGTAAGATGATTCGTCAGCCCATAGTTTCAGTTCTCGGCCACGTGGACCACGGCAAGACAACCCTTCTGGACAGGATCAGGGGCAGCGCCGTCGCAGCCAGAGAGGCAGGTGGTATAACCCAGCACATAGGCGCGACGGAAATTCCAATAGAGGTAATTGAAAAGCTGTGTGGCGGGCTGCTGAAGCAGCTCAGCATAGGGCTCACCATACCCGGCCTGCTCTTCATAGACACACCCGGCCACGAGGCTTTCACAACACTGCGCAGGAGGGGAGGTGCTCTTGCAGACCTCGCCATCCTCGTTGTGGACATAAATGAGGGCTTCAAAGCACAGACCTTCGAGGCACTCAACATTCTCAAAACCTACCGCACACCCTTTCTGGTGGCTGCGAACAAGATAGACAAGATCCATGGCTGGCAGGTGTTTGAGAACTACCCCTTTGCTCACAGCTATGCCAAGCAGAGCGAAGCTGTCAAGGCACAGCTGGACACGAAGATTTACGAGATAGTGGGCAGGCTGTATGAGGAGGGATTTCAGTGTGAGCGCTTCGACAGGGTGCGCGAATTTGAAAAGCAGATTGCCATTGTGCCCGTGAGCGCAGTTACAGGTGAGGGCATCCCGGAGCTTCTAATGGTGCTCACCGGCCTGGCCCAGAAGTTTCTGGGCAGAAAGCTGGACATAGACACCGAGAAGCCGGGAAAGGGTACAATCCTCGAGGTTAAGGAGGAGGTGGGGCTGGGCACTACCATCGACGTTATAGTCTACGAGGGGAAGATAAAGCGCGGCGACACCATAGTGCTCGCGGGCAGGAGTGATATAATAGTTACAAAGGTGCGCTCACTGCTCAAGCCCAAGCCCCTGGATGAGATTCGTGACCCCCGCTTCCGCTTCGACCACGTCAAGGAGGTTCACGCAAGTGCTGGAGTTAAAATCGCCGCCCCAAGGCTGGAGGACTCAATTGCAGGCTCGCCCGTGGTTGTTGCCGACGCTGACGTGGAGCGTGCAGTGCAGGAGGTCAGAAGCGAGATAGAGGAGATTAAGATAACCACAGATAAGAAGGGCGTGGTGGTAAAGGCAGATACGCTGGGCTCCCTGGAGGCTCTGGTTAACATGCTCCAGAAGGCGGGGATAGCCGTAAAGCATGCGGACGTGGGTGATATTTCGCGGAGAGATGTGCTCATGGCCGAGGCGGTGCGCGAGGAAGACCCGCTTCTGGGCGTTGTGCTTGGCTTCAATGTTAAGGCAAGGCGCGATGCCGAGGCGAGGGCGCAGGACAGGGGCGTGCCAATAATAATCAACAGCGTCATCTACAAGCTCATCGAGGATTATGAGATGCATGTGGAGATGGAGCGCGCCCGCGAGCGTGCCCAGGAGTTCGAGAAGCTCACAAAGCCGGCGAAGATTAAGGTTCTCCCGGGTTATGTTTTCAGGAGCAGCAAGCCTGCCATAGTTGGAATAGAGGTACTCGCAGGCGTTGTGAAGCCGCGCTTTAAGCTTATGAACAGCGAAGGTAAGAGGGTGGGTGTTGTGAAGGGCCTGCAGGAGCGGGGAGAGAGCATACCCCAGGCGACTAAGGGTATGCAGGTGGCGATGAGCATAGAAGGTGCTGTGGTGGGCAGGAACATAAATGAGCGCGACATCCTCTTTACAGATATTCCTGAAAACGAGGCAAAATTAATAAACCAGAAGTACAGAGAATTCCTGACTGAGGATGAAGTATCTGCCTTTGAAGAAATCCTCAGGATAAAGCGCAGAGAGAATCCTTTCTGGGCTGTAGGAGAATAATTATTATTAGGAGGCTTTAGGAATGGCTGAGAAGGTTGCAACAATGGTGCTCTCGGACCCAGAGACGGGTAGAGCATACAAAATTGAGCTCGACGAGGCCAAGATGCGCAGCATAGTGGGGCGCAGGATTGGCGAGGTTATAGATGGCTCTGCATTTGGCATAGCCGGCTACAAGATTCAGCTTACAGGCGGAAGCGACAGGGACGGCTTCCCCATGCGCCGCGATGTTCATGGACGGGTTCGCCCTCGCATACTGCTGCGCTCACCCCCGGGCTTTCACCCGAGGGAGAAGGGCCAGATTCGCCGAAAGCGCGTTCGCGGCAATGTTTATGTGCCCGAGATAGTGCAGATAAACGCCAAGATAGTGGAGAAGGGTAAGAAGAGCATAGAAGAACTCCTCCCCAAGGGAGAGGAGAAAAAGTAAGAGGAGTTGGTTAGCATAGTCCAGTCTGAGATAAACATTGGCTTGGTCGGGCACGTGGACCATGGCAAGACCACGCTTACCCAGGCCCTGTCAGGGAAGTGGACAGATGAGCACAGCGAGGAGATAAAGCGGGGGATCTCCATCAGGCTGGGTTATGCGAATGTTAGCTTCAGAAAGTGCGATAAATGTGATTACTACACCACGAAAAAGCACTGTCCCAGGTGTGGTGAAGAGACGCGCTTCCTGCGTGAGGTCTCCTTTGTGGATTCCCCCGGCCACGAGACGCTCATGGCGACAATGCTGAGCGGCGCTGCGATAATGGACGGCGCCATCCTGGTAATAGCTGCCAACGAGCCGTGTCCCCAGCCTCAAACGAAAGAGCACCTCATGGCTCTGGAGATTATAGGTATTAAAAACATAGTCATAGCCCAGAACAAGATAGACATAGTTAAAAAAGAGCGCGTTCTGGAGAGCTACAGGGAGATAAAGGAGTTCGTCAGGGGTACAGTTGCCGAGAATGCGCCAATAATACCCGTGGCGGCGCAGCACGGGGCCAATATAGATGTGCTTATCCGCGCCATTGAGGAGAAGATACCCACACCCAAGCGCGACGAGAGCAAACCACCCCGGATGTACATTGCGCGAAGCTTTGATGTTAACAAACCCGGAACAAAGCCAGAGGAACTGCGCGGCGGTGTTCTGGGGGGTTCGCTGATTCAGGGCGTGCTTCGCGTGGGCGATGAGATTGAGATAAGACCCGGATACAGGACAACCGAAGCCGGTACAACCAAGTGGCGGGAGCTCACCAGCGAGGTGGTCTCACTGCACGTGGGCAAAAAGCGTGTCGATGAGGTTCGTCCCGGGGGGCTTATAGGGATAGGCACAAAGCTCGACCCCAGTCTGACAAAGGCAGATGGCCTCTCAGGAATGGTCCTGGGCAGGCCGGGTACGCTTCCGCCCACCTGGCACAAGTTCACCCTTGAGGTTCACCTCATGGAGCGGGTTGTCGGGGCCAAGGAGGAGCTCAAGGTGGAGAAGATAAAGACCAGCGAGCCGCTCATGCTCAATGTGGGCACCGGCACGACTGTGGGCACAGTCACCTCCGCCCGTGGCGATGTCGCAGAGATGATGCTAAAGATTCCCGTATGTGCTCAGCAGGGCGACCGCGTTGCAATCTCACGCAGAATAGGTGCGCGCTGGCGCCTTATAGGCTATGGAATAATTGTATAGCCATGCTTGTGCTGCTTGATTCCAACTTCCTGCTCCTTCCCTTTCAGTTTCGTGTGGATATCTTCGCTGAGATAGAGGCTTTAATAAATGCAAAACCCAGGTATGCGGTACCCGAGCAGGTGCTCTTCGAGCTTGAGCAGCTGGCAGAGAGCAGAGGCAAACTTGCAAAGTTTGCAGGAGCTGCGCTTACCCTGGCGAGACAGCGCTGTGAGGTGCTCAGCGTCGAGGCGAGGGATGCCGACGAAGCCCTGGAAAAGCTCGCTGGCAGGGGTACAATAATCTGCACCAACGATAAAGTTTTAAAGGAGAAAGTCAGAAAAAGAGGCTCGGCAGTTATATTCTTGAGAGAGCGCCAGAAGTTATCGGTTGAGGGTTACATTTGCTGAAGGAGGTAAAAGGATGGAAATAGTTATTGCTTCAATTGCGGTCAGCCTATTAGCTCTTGCTTTCGCAGGCTACCTTATAAAGGATGTGCTCCGCTACGATGCTGGTAGCGAGAGGATGCGCAAGATCGCCGGAGCGATTCAGGAGGGCGCTATGGCCTACTTAAACAGACAGTACCGCACCATAGCGATTTTTGCGGTGCTCCTGTTCATAATACTCAGCCTGGCCATAAACTGGCAGACTGGTATAAGCTTTCTGGTGGGTGCCATCTTCTCTGGGGCAGCCGGTTATATAGGTATGAATGTCTCAGTACGCGCCAATGTGCGCGTTGCCAATGCCGCCAAGCGGGGGCTCGGCGAAGCCCTGCCTCTGGCCTTTAGAGGAGGCGCCGTCACAGGTATGTGTGTCGTCGGCCTGGGCCTGCTGGGTGTGAGCATATTCTACTACTTCTTCCGGGATCCCTTCCTCATCATTGGCTTCGGCTTTGGGGGCTCCCTTATAAGCCTCTTTGCGCGAATAGGCGGCGGAATCTATACCAAAGCCGCAGATGTTGGTGCCGACCTTGTGGGTAAGGTTGAAGCTGGCATACCCGAGGACGACCCGCGCAATCCGGCGGTTATTGCTGATAACGTGGGAGATAATGTGGGCGACTGCGCGGGTATGGGTGCTGACCTGTTCGAGACCTATGCGGTTACTGCAATAGGCGCAATGCTTCTGGGCTTTGTGCTCATCCGTGACCCTGTGGCTGTGGAGTATCCCCTCGCCCTGGGGGCTGCTGCAATAGTCGCCTCCATCCTAGGCATATTTTTTGTGCGCTATGGCAATGGAAGCATAATGGGCACCCTCTACAAGGGTGCAATTGCGAGCGGCCTTATCTCAGCGGTGCTGTTCTATATTATAACTGCAAAGCTCTTCCCGCAGGGGCTGAGCTACACCGACCCGATACGGGGAAGTATAAGCGCAAGCACCGCCGACCTGTACCTCGCCGCTCTCGTTGGGCTGGGCATAACCATAGCCATGATAGTGATTACTGAGTACTTCACTTCAACCAAGTTTGCCCCTGTGCAGAGGATAGCCAAGGCGTCGCAGACTGGGCCTGCGACAAATATAATAGCTGGTCTGGCTGTGGGTTACAAGAGCACCACCTTACCTGTGCTTGTTGTCGTCGCTGGTATAATTGCCAGCTATCACTTCGCTGGCTTATACGGTGTCGCCATAGCGGCGATGGCAATGCTCTCTGTAACCGGTATAATTGTCGCGCTGGACAGCTATGGGCCAATCACAGATAACGCCGGCGGAATAGCGGAGATGGCCGACCTGCCCGAGGAGACGCGCAAGGTTACTGATGCTCTGGATGCTGTGGGCAATACCACCAAGGCGGTTACAAAGGGTTATGCCATCGGCAGCGCCGGCCTGGCTGCTCTTGCGCTGTTTGCCGCTTACCTGCAGGAGATAAGCAGGGTTGCAGAGGAGCTTGGGAAGGAGATGGACATCCTTGCCTTCAACATCGCTGACCCCACTGTGCTCGCGGGTTTGCTTATAGGCGGGCTTATACCCTTCCTGTTCGCTGCCTTTGCCATGGAGGCGGTGGGTGCCACAGCTTCCTACGTTGTGGAGGAGGTTCGCCGCCAGTTCCGGGAAATCCCTGGGATAATGGAAGGGAAGGCGGATCCCGACTATGCGCGCTGCGTTGACATAGTAACCAAAGGCGCGCTGCAGAAGATGTCTCTGCCTGCGCTTCTTGCGGTGCTATCTCCCCTGGCGGTGGGCTTCCTTCTGGGCCCCCTCGCTCTGGGTGGCCTTCTCATAGGCAGCATAATCTCTGGTTTACTGCTCGCCCTGACCATGGCAAACGGCGGCGGCGCATGGGATAATGCAAAGAAATTTATTGAAGACGGTAACTATGGAGGAAAGGGGAGCGATACCCACAAGGCTGCGGTGGTAGGCGATACCGTGGGCGATCCCTACAAGGATACCGCAGGTCCAGCGATCAACCCTCTGATTAAGGTGATGAACACCATCGCTGTGATCTTCGCACCCCTGATTGCGAGCATATATCTATAGATAAAAGGAGGAATTCCTATATTCAAGTTGGCTGTGATGAAGGAACTGGTGCGCGTTCCTCCTGAGCGCTTTGGCACTAACTTAGAGAAGACCATACTGGATATCCTCAAGCGGGGCTATGACTACCGCGGGCGCCATGAGGGCGGCTACGAGGGCAGGCTTCATCCAGAGCTGGGAATGATACTGGCTGTTACTGGAATCCGGGAGATCGAGGAAGGCAGGGTGATACCCGGAGATGGAGCAGCCTACCATCCAACAACCTTCGAGGTGCTGGTGTTCAAACCGGAGCTTCATGAGATAGTGGACGGAGAGGTTGTCGAGATAGTGGATTTCGGTGCCTTTGTGCGCTTTGCCTCCTTCGACGGCCTTGTGCACGTTTCACAGCTCACCGACGACTTCATAGTTTACGACAAGAAGCGGGGCGCGCTTGTGGGCAAGGAGACACGCCGTGCCCTTGAGGTGAATGACCGCGTGCGTGCGCGCATAGTTGCGGTTAGTCTGAATCCCGAGAAGACCAAGGAGTCAAAGATAAACCTGACCATGCGTCAGCCCGCGCTGGGCAAGTTTGAGTGGATTATGGAAGAGAAGCAGAAGTCTAAGAAAAAGAAGGAGAAGTAGAGATGCCGAAAAAGGAAAAGGCCTGCAAGGAGTGTGGTAGGCTCTACACCAGCCAGGATGTCTGCGTGTACTGCAATGCTCCCACATCACCCGACTGGCTGGGGTACGTAAGGATTATTAACCCCGAGAAGTCGGCGATTGCCCAGAAACTGGGAATTAAAGCTAAAGGTAAGTTTGCCCTGAGGATTAAGTGATGGAGGACCTGAAGCTACCTGATGAACTTCGCAGTTATCTGCGCAAGCCGATGGGAAAGCTGTTCCGCGGCGAGGGCATAGAGGCGATGAAGGCTGCGAAGGAGGAACTCGGTGAGGGCAGTCTCATCGTGGTGGGTGATGAGAGCTACCGCAATGCCCTTAAGCTTGACCTGAAGCCCAAGCTGGCGGTGGTGGACTACAGGGTAAAGCGCGAGGGTATTGCAGAGTATGAGCTTCGCGGAGAAATAAGAAAGGTGGAGAACCCTGCCGGCTGGATAACCAAGCAGCTATGGGATGCCATACATGAGGCGCTTCAGAGCGAGGGAGAGCAGGTGGTGCTTGTGGACGGCGAGGAAGACCTCGCGGTGCTTCCGTGCATAATCGAGGCAGAGTGGGGTGACGACATCCTCTATGGGCAGCCCGGCGAGGGTGTTGTTCTTGTGCATGCGGATGATGATGCCAAGTACAATGCAGCTTCACTCTTCAAGGTCATACTCAGCAAGGACGAGTGGATTAAGAAGTGAGGTGGTAGTGTGGATATAGAGATTATTGAGGAGAAGGTGAATCCACTTCTGAAAAGGGTTGAACTCAAGGTTAAGGTGAGTCACAATGGCGCCACACCGCGCAGGGCGGAGGTGAAGGATAAGGTTGTTGCCCTGAAGGATGCGAGCCAGGACCGCGTTGTGGTTGAGAGTCTGCATTCCCGCTTTGGTGCTCGCGAGAGCATAGCCAGTGTAATGGTGTATGAGAGCCGAGATGCGATGCTGAGCACTGAGGAGGAGCACGTCCTTAGAAAGAACTTCTCTGAGGAGGAGATTGAAGCCCTGAAGGCTGGCAGGGAGATTGCAGAAAAGACGGCAAAGAAGAAAAAGAAAAGTAAATGAGGCGATATTATGACACAAAAATGGAAGTACTATGAAGTTAAGGGTGATAAGCTGGAAAAAAAGCGCCAGTCCTGCCCGAGGTGTGGTGAGGGCGTTTTTATGGCGGAGCACAGCAATCGTCTTGCGTGCGGGAAGTGCGGCTACACTGTCTGGAAGGAGAAGAAGTAGGTATTTTACTCAGGGAGGGGCTTGACTAACCTTGCGGTAAGGCAGGGAGGCTGAAGATGGGCGCCACCATATCTGAGAAAATTCTTGCTAAAAAGGCTGGCAAGCGCGAGGTTTCGCCGGGTGAGATAGTTGAGGCAGAGGTAGACTATGTCATGGTCAACGACATCACGGGTTTGCCGGCCTTTGATGTTTTCCGGCGCTTTGGTGAGAAGGCAAGGCCAATTAAGGAAAAGACGGTGCTTATTCCTGACCACTATGTGCCCAATAAGGACATTCCCAGCGCTGAGCAGGCAAAGGCGATGAGGGAGTTTGCACATAAATACGACCTGCCCAACTATTTTGAAGTTGGAAGAGGCGGGGTATGCCACCAGCTTATGATAGAACAGGGTTTTGTGGCTCCCGGGAGACTTATCATTGGTGCTGATTCACATACCTGCAGCTACGGCGCTCTCGGTGCCTTTGCCACCGGAGTGGGGTCCACTGAGGCGGCAAGTGCAATGGCTCTGGGAAAGCTCTGGTTCCGCGTGCCAGAGAGTCTGCGCTTTGTTGTGGAGGGCAAGCTAGGCGAGTATGTGATGGGAAAGGATGTAATACTCCACATAATAGGCGATATAGGTGTGGATGGCGCGCTGTACAAGGCAATGGAGTTCTATGGCTCTGCCATCGAAGCCCTGCCCCTCGCAGACAGGATAAGCATAGCAAACATGGCAATCGAGGCAGGGGGTAAGGCAGGGATTATCCCTCCTGATGAGAGGGTTTTCACATACCTTAAGGGGAGGGTGCGCGGTAACTATGAGCCCGTTTATGCAGATACCGATGCAGCCTATGCAGAGACCTTCACCTACGAGGCAGAGGAAATACCCCTCACTGTGGCAAAGCCCTTCCTTCCCAGCAACACCTCACCCGTAGGTGAGCTTTGGGATATAACCATAGACCAGGCGTACCTGGGCTCCTGTACAAATGGGAGAATAGAGGACCTGCGCATCGCTGCAAAGATTCTGCGCGGGCGGAGGGTCCACCAGAATGTGCGTATGATAGTTGTTCCAGCGACACAGGAGGTTTACCGTCAGGCGGTTCGCGAAGGCCTGGTGGAGACCTTTGTCGAAGCGGGGGCATTTGTTTCGGGACCAACCTGCGGCGCATGTCTGGGCGGATATATGGGTGTTCTCGGCAAGGGTGAGCGCGCAATCTCTTCGACGAACCGCAACTTCATAGGCAGGATGGGTCACAAGGAGAGTGAGGTTTACCTGGCGAATCCAGCGGTTGTTGCAGCCAGTGCTGTTGCAGGGCGAATCGCTGATCCCAGGGAGCTGGATTAACTTTTTATTCATTCCCCTTCAGATATCGCACCGTAAGGGGACAGTTTGAGGGGCATGTTTCAGAATTCGAAAAATAATCTACTTATATAACAATTAAGATACGAATGGATACCTCCGGGGAAGTGTGGGGGAGGGGGGCCCTTATGTGCCTCACCTCCTATCTCTTTCTATAAATTCTCTCAATGTTGTTGAACACCTTAAATTTTCTTCTTGCGGGGCCTGAGAGATTTTCAGTCTTCCCCAGAATCAGAAAACCGCCCATGTTCAACGAATCGTAAAAGTCCATAAACAGCCTCTCTTTCAATTCCTTTGAGAAGTATATGACCACATTCCTGCAAATTATCGCATCCATAACCTTATATTTTCTCTCTGAGATCAAATCCTTCCGCTCAAAGGTTATCATCTTACTTATCTCATCTTTTACTCTGTAACCCTCGTCGATTCTTTCAAAATATCTTTTGAGGTACTCCCTCCTCACTCCCTTTACCTCATCCTCGCGATATATGCCACGCCTTGCCTTTTCAAGGCTGTCGATGTCTATGTCTGTCGCCATAATCTTGACCGTGAGGTCTTCTCTTCCTGTAAGCACCTCTCTTATGAGCATCGCAAGAGAGTAGGGCTCCTTGCCATCGGCGCATCCTGCGCTCCACAGGCGGAGCACCCTGTTGCCATTGTTCAGCTTAAGTCTCACCAGCTCAGGCAGCACGCTCTGCTTTATAACCTCAAAGGTCTCTGGATTGCGGAAGAACTCTGTGACATTGACGGTCAGAACCTTTGAGAGCTTTTTGCATTCTTCTCTGTTTCTCTCGAGTATCTTCAGGTACTCCCTGTAGGATGCGATGTCAAGTGCACGCATCCTTATTGCAACCCTTCTCCTCAGATGCTTTTCCTCATAGAATTCGCTGTTAAAGTCTATAATATCTTTAATTCTCCGTTTCAGCAGCGGAAAATAGTCCTGGCTTGTGGATATCATTCTTCCAACATCCTTATAATCTCTACAGGGATTTTGTAGCTGGGCACAACTACCTCTGCTGCACCCACCTCGATAGCGGCTTTTGGCATGCCAAAGACCACACAGGTTTGTTCTGCCTCAGCAATTGTCCTCCCACCCGAAGCTCTGATTTTTTTGAGTCCCTCGGCACCATCGCTGCCCATCCCGGTCAGGAGAACACCTATGGTGTTCTGCCCATAGCTCTCTGCCGCACTCTCCATGGTAATGTCCACCGCTGGCCTTACACTGTGGAGCTTTGGTCCATGAGTGAGCCTTATGCGTCCATTCCTGATGAGCATATGATAATCCCCGGGTGCAACATAGCCCATCCCCTTCTTTATGGCATCTCTATCTTCTGCCTCTTTAACCTCAAACCGGGAAAGGGTATTTAATCTCCTCGCGAAGGATGATGTGAAGCCCGGGGGCATGTGCTGAACTATAAAAATAGGCGGCATATCGGCAGGTAAAGCCTGAAGTATATCTATCAAGGTTCCAGGCCCGCCTGTGGATGCGCCGAACACAATGACTGTGTTTTCATGCCGGATTTTAGGCAGCAGATGCTTCTTTTTTCGGGAAATATAGAGCCTTCTCGGCTTCGCGTGCGCAGCCACACGTATCTTCCTCAAAAGCTCATCCTTTATCTCTTCTATGCTCATTGAGATGCTCTTTCCTCCAGGTTTGGCAATAAAATCGACGGCACCCAGTTCCAGCGCTCTTATGGTTGTTTCTGCACCCTCCTTTGTCAGCGCAGAGAGCATTATCACGGGTGTCGGCATGTGCATCATGATGTGCGCCAGTGCCTCGAGGCCATTAACGCGGGGCATCTCCACATCCATGGTTACCACGTCTGGGCGGAGCTGGCCTACCTTTTTAATGGCATCCTCCCCGTCCCTTGCTGTGCCCACAACCTCGAAGTCTGGGGAGGAGTTAACCATGTCAGAAATCAGCTTTCGCATTAGAGCTGAATCATCCACAACCAGCACCCTCTTCTTCATCCATTACCCCCTGAATTTATACCTACCTTTAGCTTAAATAAGAAATTTTTAAGATTAATCCTTCTGGATATGTTTCGAGAGATGAAAAAAAATCTTTAATTAGCCCTCAAAGAACTCTTCATAAGAGGTAGTTGAGTTGATTGCAACTCTTAGAAAATTGAAGCCTGAAAAGAGGATAAGTACCGGAGTCACAGGGCTGGATGCCCTTATTGAAGGTGGCCTGGTGCCCAACAGGATTTATGTGCTGAGCGGCCCTCCAGGCAGTGGAAAGACCACCTTTGGGGTCCAGTTTCTTGCCCGCGGTGCATGGCAGGGAGAGCGCGGGTTGTTTGTTTCTCTGATTGAGGATGTGGACAACATAGTCGCCGATATGCAGGCATTTTCTTTCAAAATCGGCGAACTAGTTAGCTCGGGAAAACTCCTCTTTATGGACCTTGGCGAGATGCTGGAAACCTCCGCAGAGTTCCCGACATACAAGCAGCTGCTCTCCAGAATTTCAGAGCATGTGAGATTGAGGGGGATTAAAAGGCTCGTTATAGACTCAATTTCTGCCGTGAAATTTATAGGCACTGACCCGAGATTTGAAAAGAAGCAGATGGGGGAGTTTGTGCGTGGACTTCAGAAAATCGGGTGTACCACACTGCTCCTCTCAGAGATGACTGATCCGGAGAGATATCTTCCGGAGCACTTCCTGGCTCATGGGGTTATTTTTCTTCACAATTTCCTCTCCAACTCACAGATGGTACGGGCGATTCAGATAATAAAGATGCGGGGAACAAAGCATGACTGCAACCTGCGCAGGCTTGAAATAACTGAAAAAGGAATAATAGTTGCCAGCCTGCTGAAGACTATCTGAAAAATCTGAGAAATTTTGGCAGGAGCACTGTTTTTACAACCTTCGTCATCGCAGGTTTTGAGATGAAGGATGGCCTGCTGATAAGTCCTATTTCAGTTCGCTTTTCAACTGTTTTACTTTCTTTTATTTTCTTTTTACGTAAAAAACCATCAAATTTACCTTTCTCATAGGCTGCCTCAACTTTCTCCAGGAATTTACCTTTCCGCGCTTCATTAAAAATCTTCTTTTTCTCTTTCCACACCCAGCTTGTCCATTCGTCGTGGGCATGGAAGCCAACCTCAAAACCAAGCCTGTAGGCTCGTAATTCCAGCTTTTCCTTTCTCTTGGCTTCCATGCTAGCTCCTTACCCAGAGGTTATAAATCTTTATTGTTTCGAGTTTCGAAAAAAAAATTATATCTTACCTTATGCTCTCTAGCCAATATTTGGTGTGAGCCTTGAATACGGGTAATCTCGGCGTTCTGGAGGTTTTCCATCGTCTTGCACACATGGAATTTGGCAGTTTTGCTCCTGTAAAGGATAGAGGGATAGATGTTGTTGGATACAACCGAAGTAAATTCATAGGCCTTCAGATAAAGACAAGCAAAAAGCACTTCGACAGATACCTGCCCAGAGGAGCACAGTACAGCTACTGGTGGGAGATTTCCCGGATGCGTCACAGGGAGATACTCGGTGAAAATGTATTCTATATATTCGTTGGGGTACATTTTGACCAGAGTGAGAGGAATGCGATAGATTATGAATTCTTTATAGTCAACACCCTGGAACTTGAAAGATTGTTTGCGGACAGGAAATTTAAATATGATTCGAAAAATCAAAAATGGCGGGTAGAGATTTACCGAGACATGCATTCAAGTAGATTTTTATCCGCATATGATGCATCATGTGATTTCTCTAATTTTTACAATGCATGGCAGCATTTAATCTATTAAAACCATATTCTGGAGGGTTGAAAATTTTATTTTTTTGTTACACACATATTTACACCACAAAATAGCAGTACCATCTGAGGTGTGGTTTCGAGGCTCGAAAAAAAAATTATATATACAATTCTAGGGGTGGTTAGTTTTAAAAACCTAAAAGGAGGGGTTTTATGAAGGTTGGGGGATTTCTAAGAAATCGCAAGGCACAGGTTGGCATTGGCACGCTGATAATCTTCATAGCGATGATTCTCGTGGCGGCGGTAGCAGCGGGCGTCCTGCTCAAGACGTCTGGCGGACTTCAGCAGAAGGCCACTGTGACGGGTGAGCAGGCCACAAAGGAGGTTTCGACTAACATAAAGGTGACCAACGTCGTGGGCTACACCAACAGCACCAGCAACAACCGAATCGACGCCATAATCCTCACTGCGCAGCTTGCCTCCGGCAGCGGTGATGTGAAGTACAGCGATATAGTGCTCACCTACCAGGAGGGCGACACCTATGTCAGCGGTATTGCATATCAGACTACTCTGAGCCTCACAGACGCGCTGGAAAGTGTCAACTCAACCGCGGATTCGCAGAACAAGGCTATCTTTGAAATCCGCAGACTCAAGGACAAGGACAGCAGCGGAAGTGAGAACACAGTCCTCGAGCCTGGAGAGATAATAGAGATAGTTTACTGGCTTGTGGACAACAGCGGTGATGAACTATCCAACAGCAATGCCCTTGCACCTGACGACGAGTTCATCATGACAGTACAGCCAAAGGCGGGCCAGACCACGACGATCAAGAAAACAGTGCCCAGTGTTATCAGCCAGCAGTACATAACAGAGTGGGGGTAGGGAAAATACTTCCCTTCTCTTCATTTTGTGGAGGTGAATGATGTATGGGTGGTAAATTTCTCAGGGACCGCAGGGCACAGGTTGGCATTGGCACTCTGATAATCTTCATAGCGATGATTCTCGT
>NZ_JBPMGE010000029.1:0-37365 GCF_054014795.1 Candidatus Pyrohabitans sp.
CCATGTGATAAAGCTCCTCCCCCGAGTGCCTCTTAACCTCTGGCTTCAGACCAAGCGCTTTGGCTTCCTTCAGAAGTTCCTCCAGCGCAATAATCTCAACACCAAGCTGCTCAGCCCAGTCGTAGGCGCCCTTCAGTGGAAACTTTGCAAGGTGCTCGCGGTAGATTGCAATGTGCAGTTTGCCGCCCTCGCAAAGTACGCGTAAAGCCTCGCTCAGCACCCGCCGCCATGCCTTGCCTATGTGGTTTAAGCCGAAAAAGATTGTCACACTGTCGAAGGTCTGGGTAAGGCTCAGATCAGAGGCATCCCCCTGAAGCAGTGTTATGTTCTCAAGCTCTGCTCCGTGCTTCTCCCAGAACAGCTTTGCAAAGTCGGCATAGCGGGTAAACTTCTCGCGGTTTGCGCGTATGAACGCCTGACCTTCCGTAAAACCCGGAAAAAGCTCTATCGTAGTACCCGCGATGTATATCCTATCCTCCCCGTAAACTATGGGATTCTCATAGGCGCTGTCAAGGGCGTAGACGTGTGCCCTACTGCTCAGAAGCACTGGCACCCAGCCGAAGCCGCTTGCTATGTCGAGCACCCTCTCCCCTCTCACAGAATCGCAGAACTCCCTGGCAAAAGCAATGTTGGCATCCGGCTCTGCCTCGAGTTCCTCACCACTGAGCATCGCTAGAAAACCAAGTTCAAGCTCTCTGCCCGAGAGCCGCTCCAGCTCCTCAAGCACAGCAAGGGGGATGGCATACCCCTGCCTCCAGAGGTGCACATTCTCTCTGAGCAGCGCAAGCGCCTCATCCTCAATTTCCAGCACCGGCTCAGGTGCAAGGGCAAGGTAAAGCTCCTCCAGAAGTCTCCTGTCATCGCTCAGATAATCTCTCACCTTGGTCAGCGCGGCATCCTCAAGCAGCACATAAAACTCATGCATCAAGGCTACCTCAGCACAGGGGTTGCATCCTGCTCCATCATTGCCTTACCGAGACCGTACCCCAGGCCGTAACCAAGGCGTTCCATGCCTGTGCCGAAGATTTCCCTAAAGAGGGCCTTTTTCTCATAGCTAACCACCTGGGGCTCGCCCTTTATTCCTCCAAGTTCCGCTGCCTTTTTAATCGCCGCCCTCTTTGTTCCAACCTCGTCCACCAGTCCAATTTCCTTGGCTCGCCTTGCGGAGTAAATCCTGCCCTCGGCCACCTCCTTCACATAATCCACACTGAGGTTGCGGTTCCCGGCCACCTCTGCAATAAAAAGCTCATAGAAGTCGTAGATTATGTCCTCGACCATTCTGCGCTCCTCCTCGGTGAGTGGCCGATATCCGGTGGAGAAGTCCTTGTACTCTCCGGCTTTAATTACAGTCATATTTATCCCCAGCTTCTCAAGGAGCCTTGAGTACTCTGGGAACACAGAGATAACGCCTATGCTTCCGGTGATGGTGCCCGGATCAGCGATGATGTAGCTGCTCGCACTTGCAGCATAGTAACCGCCGGAGGTGGCTATCTCTCCAAGCCAGGCCACGACGGGCTTCTTATCCCGCGCCTCCTTAATCGCCTCAGCGATCTCCTCACTTGCAACGACACTCCCACCGGGTGAGTTTATTTCGATGAGTATTGCTTTAACCGAGCTGTCGCTTAGAGCGCGGTCAAGCCGGGATTTAAATTCCTCCGGTGTTGTGGTCTTGCTTGAAAATACGCCTTCTCCAGAGTTCATCGCTATAACGCCATCTATTTTTATAACCGCAACCTTATCCCCCACCATAAAACCATCGCTGGGCTTTGAGATAAGATAAGCACCCAAAAGTGAGACTCCAATCAACGCTGCCGCGACCGCAAGTATTATTATCAGATTCCTCTTCATATTCCTCCTCCAAAGTAAAGTATAAATATCACCTCTGTGAATATCACATCCTAGTTAACCTCAGATGAAATTTAAGATTTTCTGAAGTTACCCGTTTCGCATACGATAGGGTGACGAAGTTATCTGTCTCGCATAGCGAGGGTAACAGATTAATGCCTTTTGGAGGTGAAAATTTGGGAAGAATCAGACAGAAGTACATAAAGCGTACTGCTCTGGACCTTGTGGACAGGTATGGTGATGCGCTCACCGTTGATTTCCAGAAGAACCGCGAGTTCGTTGAGCGCGTGCTCGACCTGCAGGGCAAGATGCTGGCAAACAGAATCGCTGGCTATATTACCCGCATACTGAAGCGGAGACAGCGGGTAAGGGAGTAAGATGTTCCAGGGCTGCTTTACGGCGATAGTCACACCCTTTAAGGGCACCGGTGTTAAGCCTGAGCTGGACCTTGAGGCGTACGCTCGCCTGGTGGAGATGCAGAACGAGGGCGGTGTCTCAGGCATCGTCGCCGTGGGCACCACAGGCGAATCGCCGGTGCTCAGTCACGAGGAGCACAACAGGATTATAGAGGCTACTGTGGAGCATGCCCGCTGCGCAGTGGTCGCCGGCACAGGCTCCAACTGCACCTGGGAGGCGATTGAGCTGAGCAGGCACGCCAGCGACGTGGGCGCCTCTGCAACGCTCCAGGTGTGCCCCTACTACAACAAGCCAAGCCAGGAAGGGCTGTTCCGCCACTTCTCGGCGATAGCGGAGCGGGTGGATATACCCCACATCCTCTACAACATCCCCGGGCGAAGTGCCCGCGAGATAGCGCCCGAGACCATGGCGAGACTCAAGGAGGAGCACTCAAACATCATAGGCGTGAAGGAGGCAAGCGGCAAGCCGGAGGTCTGGCGCAGGATTCGCGAGCTGTGCGGTGAGGATTTTCTTATTCTCTCTGGCAACGACGGTGATACCCTGGCTCTAATGCGGGACCACGCTGCCAGGGGCGTGGTTTCTGTTGCGTCGAACATAATACCTGAGCGCATACAGCGCTTCGTTGAGCTGGGCTTGAGGGGCGACTTCGCTGCCATGGAGAAGGAGCACCTCGCGCTTAATGAGCTGTTTGAGGTGCTCTTCATAGACACAAATCCCATACCCATCAAGGAGGCGATGGCGCTCGCGGGGTTGCCAGCCGGAGGTTTCCGCCTGCCCATGTGCGAGACCTCAGGTGAGAAGCGCCAAAGAATACGCGAGGTAGTTGCCAGGCTGGGCATTATATAGGTGGTGCCCTTGATACGCGTTGCTGTGACCGGTGCTTTGGGAAGGATGGGGAGCGGGATAGTCAGGAGTGTTCTTGCCCAAGAGGATATGGAGCTCGTTGCTGCGATAGAGGCGCCCGGGAAGGAGGAGAAGGGCAGAGATATAGGTGAGCTTCTCGGCGTTGGGAAGTGCTGCGTGGCGCTGAGCACCGCCGACGAGCTGCGCAGTGTTTTACAGGAAGCGAAGGCTGAGGTGCTAATAGACTTCACCACCGCCAAGGCATGTGTGGCAACCGCGAAGCTGGCCGCTCCGCTGGGGGTTAATCTGGTTATAGGCACCACAGGTTTTACTGAGGAGGAAAGGCAGGAGATAGTCCGCGCGGTGGAAGAGAATGGCATCGCCGCGGTGATTTCGCCGAACATGGCCACGGGCGTTAATGTGTTCTTCAAAATTGCAGCACAGATTGCGCGGGTGCTTCGCGACTACGACGTGGAGATTATAGAGATACACCACCGCCACAAGAAGGATGCACCCTCCGGCACCGCACTGCGCGTTGGCGAGCTCATAGCCGAAGCCCAGGGGAAAAAGCTGGAGGAGTGCGCCAGGTATTCAAGAGGTAAAGGCATAGTAGGCGAGCGCAGCCGGGAGGAGATAGGCTTCCATGCGGTGCGCGCAGGGGATATTGTGGGGGAGCACATGGTAATCTTCGCCGGCGAGGGTGAGCGTCTTGAACTGGTGCACCGCGCGCACTCGAGGCAGGCCTTCGTGGAAGGTGCCATCAGGGCTGCGCGTTTTGTTGCCGGCGCAGAGAAGGGAAAGATTTACTCCACATTTGATGTGCTCGGGATCTAGGGCGTGGCAGAAAGGTTACAGTGTTGTGGCCTCACCGCCATTGCTCTTCATCGCCACCATTCGATGCAGTCTCTCCAGGGGGAAGATCTCCACCTTGTCCTCATATATAAGGTAGAGGACACCGTCTGCGATATTGTATCGATGCACATCACGCGTCAGCCTCTCCACCTTTTCTCCTGCCACGTCCAACAGCTCAATTTCAACCTTCATTCAACTGCCTCCTTGTATTAGCATCAACCAAGCGATAGTTCAGCCCTGCCCTTTCAAGCTTTCTGAGCAGCAGACTGAGTTCGTCCTCCACCACAACAGTGAGCACGTGCATGCCGTGAAGTGCCGCCTCCACGCTGGCGTGGGGTGCACCGAAAAAGGCATCACAGTTAACGTCTGCTTTCTCAAGGGCAACCTTCGCCTCCACGCCCAGCGCTGCAACAAATCCGCTGCCCTCAGCAAGCTGCTGAATCATCTCTATGTTCGTCGCCCTGCTTCCACCCTTCTCAACCCGGGGTATCTTTACAACCGTGACCATGCCGGGAGGCGGAGCCACCAGCTCGCGAACCTCAACCACAGCGACATCCTCGCCGCGCTTTGCTGCGCCAAGCGCCTTCCCGCTAGCCTTGCCGCCACGCTTACCTGCATACAGCAGCCCCTGCTCCATCCACAGAAAAACCGCCTCCTCCGCCTCCAGGTCCTCGGCCGCAACTGCGGTGTACACCTTTAAGCCAGAGACCACCTCCTCAAGCAGGAAGCTCGCAACATCCTTAATCTCCCTGGCGCCAGTAAATAGGTACTCGTAGCCCTTGGGAGTGAGCATGTAGCTCCCCTTGCCGCTGCTCTCCACCAGCTTTGCCTTAATCAGCGACCTTACGCATTCGGACACCGCCTGCGCACTTATGCCGAGTTTCTCCGCAATCTCAGCCTGCCTCACGCTGGGCTGCCTTACAGCTATTTCGGCGAGCACAAGGAAGCCCGTGGCAAGGATGCGCATATCAAATCAAGAAAACCTTAGCAAAGACAAAGAAATTAGCCGCCCTCACAGAGCCCCTGTCTACGTAGCCTGCAGAAGTGGCAGGTCATCTTTGTGACCATCTCCATCATGTGGAGGCAGGCTATCTCCTTCTCATCCTCCTCCACGTAGGCCAGAAACTCATGGTGGCAGGAGGGGCAGTCGCGAATAAAGCGCGGATAGCTGGTGCCGAACTTCACGCCGCAGGAGGCACACTGGTACTCCCTCCCAGGCTCCATCCAGAAACCCTTTCTATAGTGAGGAGGCATTTACAGCAGAACCCCATATTTTATAGCCCTCACCAATTTATAACATCTAAATTATTAATAGAAATTTTATAAATTAAAGTTGTGAGACGCGTTTCTAATAAGATATGCCAATACTTCTTCTGGGATATGTATGCAAACTCATCAATCCTCCCTCCCGAGCCCCTTAAACCTTTCGCTGCTGTTAACGGTAGACAAATTATACGGTGCAGATTACGCTAATACTGCTGAAAGAAAGATGGTTTGCAATTTTAGGTCTGCAATGCAACAACTGTATTCTTCGTTAAGGTAGATGTTGATATTAACATGGCTGCAAAAGAAGAATTGATAGAAATCCCAAAGAAAGAGTATGAGGCGATGAAAGAAACACTGGAGATTCTTTCAGACGTAAAAACAGCTGTAAGGATACTGAAATCTATTGAGCAGGCGGAGGCGGGGAAGACTATTTCTGAGAAAGAATTTGTTCAGAAATTCGCTCTATAATTTTTCTAATATCCTTCTCGTAAACCCTCGATCTGAGGTCCACATCGATGAGGAATACCTTTCTTATATCCTTTTTAGGCAAATATATGACTCTGTACTTACCTACATGCATCCTATGACAACCTTTGAAAGGTCCTGTAAGTGTTCTGTGTCTGAATGGATCTTTCTTCAATTCCAAGATTTTCTTATAAACTCTTTTTTGATTTGCGCGATCTAATTTTTCAAATTGCTTAACAAATAATTTTGTAAATTCTAGGTTGTACTCTGCCTGCATTTTCCTTCTGCACCCCTATTGGTTGCTGTCTGGTACAAAACGGTGTATCTTACATCTTATGGTACATTCTTGTTCCTATAAACTTTTCTAATATAGGATAGTGCTGTGAGAACCCACAATTCCTCATCACCCTCTCTTCTTTGAATTGCGAAGTTTTTATCAGGAAAGCTTGCATTGCAAATCAAGAAAACTTTAGGAAATGCTTAAATATAATGCCGAAACAACCCGTATGCAAAGAATATGCGAGGTTTACGCTTATGAGCAAGCTTGATGAAATAATCGGGAAAATTGAGCCTCTGGACGAGGAGGCCATGAGACTGGCGAAGGAGAGGCAGGACAACCTCACCAAGCCTCAGGGCAGTCTGGGTATTCTCGAAGAGCTGAGCATAAAGCTCGCCGGCATACAGCGCACTCCAAGGCCAAAGATTAAAAGCAAGGTGATATTCACCCTTGCCGGCGACCACGGCGTGGTTGAGGAAGGGGTGAGTGCCTACCCCCAGGAAGTTACGCCTCAGATGGTGTACAACTTTCTGCGCGGAGGTGCGGCGATAAATGTGCTTGCACGCCACGCCGGTGCACGCGTAGTTGTTGCTGACATGGGGGTAGCGGCTGACATAGAGGCAAAGGAAGGGCTGGTAAAGAAGAAGATCGCCTACGGCACCCGCAACATTGCGCGCGGGCCGGCCATGACCCGGGAGCAGGCAATTGCGGCGATAGAAGCAGGGGTGGAGGTTTTTGAGGAAGAGCTGAAGCGAGGTGTGGATATCGCCGGCCTGGGTGACATGGGCATAGGCAACACCACACCAAGCTCTGCAATATGTGCGGCGATTACAAAGCGTGCCGTCGAGGAGGTCACCGGCAGGGGTACAGGTATAGATGATGAAGCCTGGAAGCACAAGGTGGCGGTGATTAAACGCGCCCTTGAGGTCAACCGCCCTGACCCGGGCGATGCATTAGATGTTCTCGCAAAGCTGGGTGGGTATGAAATCGCTGGTCTGGCAGGTGTTGCCCTTGCAGCGGCTGCGAACCGCGTTGCCGTGGTAATTGACGGCTTCATCGCCACAGCGGGTGCGCTCATCGCGGGAGAGATTGCTCCTCCTGCCAGGGATTACATGATAGCCTCTCACCTCTCGCAGGAGATCGGTCACAGGGCCATGCTGGAACACCTTTCTCTAAAGCCGCTGCTCAGCCTCAATCTTCGTCTCGGCGAGGGCACGGGCGCAGCGCTGGGAATGTGTCTAGTTGAAGCTGGGGTGAAAATCCTAAACGAGATGGCAACCTTCGCCGAGGCAGGAGTGAGTGAGAAGATAGAGTGAAGTTTTATATATCCACCGCGGGAAGATACACGTGGTGGGAGAATGAAGGAGAGGGCAATCCTCGCCATGCACCTGCTGGCGGCGCTGGCAGTTATAGGTGGAGTTTACCGTGCTGTTACTGAGGTGGAGGACGCTCTGGCTGCGCTCTACATGATTCAGTACCTGCTGTGGGCGATTCTCTTCGAAATTGTTGCTCTCAACCTCAGGCAAACCCGCAAGTTTTAATGCTCCCGTTAAGTTTTTCCACAGCACAGGATGAAGCTGCTCCGCGAGCTGAAAGACAGCGATGCCTATGAGATAGCCGAGAAAGCCCTTGCAGGCGAGGAGCTTTCCAGGCGAGAGGGTTATGCGCTTATAGAGAGCGAAGACCTCTTCCTTTTGGGCACCCTCGCTGATGAGCTTCGCCGCCGCCAGGTGGGCGATACTGTAACCTTTGTGGTCAACCGCCAGATAAACTACACCAACGCCTGCGTGAGCGCGTGCAATTTCTGCGCCTTCTACCGCACACCAGAGAGCGGCGAGGCCTATACTCTCAGCGTCGAGGAGGTACTGGAGAAGGCTGAGCAGGCTGCCCGCGAAGGTGCTACTGAGCTCCATATAGTGGGGTCGCACAACCCTGAGATACCCTTTGAGTACTATGAAACCCTGCTGCGTGAGCTGAGGAAGCGCTTCCCCCGGCTTCACCTCAAGGCATTTACAGCTACTGAAATTGCCTTCTTCTCTAAGAATTTCGGGCTAAGCGTGCGCGAGGTGCTCTCAAGATTAAAGGAGGCAGGCTTGCAGAGCATGCCCGGCGGCGGGGCGGAGATACTAAGCGAAGAGTTGAGGGAAAAGCTCTGCCCCAAAAAGGCCTCCGCAGAGGAGTGGCTTGAGGTTATGCGTACAGCGCATGAGCTGGGGATAAGGAGCAATGCAACAATGCTCTTCGGGCACGTTGAAAGTCTGCGCCAGCGCGTTGACCACATGCTCAGGCTGCGGGAGCTTCAGAAGACTACGGGAGGGTTTATGTCCTTTATTCCCCTGGTTTACCACCCCGAGAACACAGCACTGAAGCGCGCTCATCCAGAGCTGATGCGCACCTCGGCAATAGACGTGTTGCGCACCATCGCCATCGCTCGAGTGCTCCTCGGCGATAGCCTTCGCAACATCCGCGCCTACTGGGTGATGCTGGGCAAGAAGCTGGCACAGGTGTCGCTGCACTACGGCGCGAATGATTTAGACGGCACCGTCGTGGAGGAGCGCGTGGCCCATGCCGCAGGAGCAAAGACGGCGCAGCTAGCCACGAAGGAGGAGCTTATTGCGCTGATACGCGAGGCGAAACGCATACCGGCACAGCGCTCCACAGACTACGAGATAATCAAGAGGTGGGGTTAATTGCGCCTTGGAGAAACATACTTCAAGAACACAGACTTCATATACCACGCGATTCGCAGAGGTTGCGTGGACTGCAGAGGGATGGAGCTTTTGAGGGCTCATCCGCCTGAGCTTGGCAGGCTTTTACTTCGGGGTGAGGTGGATGCCGCACCAACGTCGTCGATAGTTTATGCCCTCCATCCCGGAAAATTTTTTATCCTCGACGGCTTCTCCATAAGCGCGCCTTCCTGCACAGGCAGCATCCTGGTGTTTTCCCGGGAGGCGGATAGCCTTGAGGAACTCGAGGGCGGGAGGATAGCCACCACAAGTACAAGCGCCAGCTCCGTGGCGCTGCTTGAAATCCTGCTCAGGGAGCGCAGAATAGATGCCAGGCTCATAAAAAATCAGAGCCCTAGCTTGGAGGAGATGCTTAGCAGCGCGGATGCGGCACTTCTCATAGGGGACAATGCACTGGTGGAGGGCTATTCCAGGCCAGAGCTTGTAATCGCTGACCTGGGTGAGGAGTGGCACACCCTGACGCGCCTGCCAATGGTCTATGCGCTGTGGCTTGTGAGGGCGGGTGTTGCACAGCGTGAAGTGGAAAAGCTGAAGCTTACGCTCAGTGAAGCAAGGAGCTACGCTTATGAGCACTTTTCAGAGCTCGCGGCAAGGCTTGCCGACCAGCTGGGCATCCCTGCAGAGGCAATGGAGGAGCACCTCCACCGACTTGACTACACGCTGGGTGAGGATAATCTTCGCGGGCTTCGCAGGTTCTTTGAGCTCGCCTCAAGGCACGGGATAATCCCCTCGCCGCCGGAGATAAGGCTTGTAGGGGGAGAGAGATGAGGCTTTTAGAGGGTGCAGATAGCAGGGTTGTGGCCACGCTGGAGAAAGCCCTTGCTGGAGAAAGGCTCAGCCTGAAGGAGGTTGCCCTGCTCCTTGAGTCCAGGGAGGTGAAGCTTCTAAGCCTGGCCGCCGATGAGCTTCGCCGCCGTCAGGTGGGCGACCTGGTAACCTTCGTAATAGACACCAACATAAACTACACCAACGCCTGCATTAGCGGGTGCAGGTTCTGCGCCTTCTACCGCGCGCCCGGGAGCAGCGAGGCCTATACGCTGAGCGTCGAGGAGATTCTCGAAAGGATAGCCCGTGCCGTAAGACTTGGCGCCACTCAGGTGCTGCTCCAGGGTGGACTCAATCCAGAGCTGGGCATAGAGTACTATGAGGAGGTGCTGCAGAGCGTGAGGGAGCGCTTCCCGCAGGTGCAGCGCCACTTCTTCTCTCCCAGCGAGGTGGTGCACATCTCGCGGGTGGCGAACATTGGCATACGCGAAGTGCTCTCGAGGTTAAAGGAGGCAGGCTTGGAGAGCATGCCCGGCGGCGGGGCGGAGATACTCAGCGACCGCATTCGCCGCGAGGTGAGTCCGAATAAGATTTCCTGGAGGGAGTGGCGCGAGGTGATGCTGGCTGCGCATGAGCTCGGCATTCCCACGACGGCTACCATGGTTTTTGGTCTGGGGGAGAGCAGTGAAGACCGCGCGAGACACCTGCTGCGCCTGAGGGAGATGCAGGAGACCACGCACGGCTTTACCGCCTTCATACCCTGGAGCTTTAAGCCTGGGAATACAACGCTTGCCAGGAAGCAGCGCATTTATGAGGCAGGCGGCATCGAGTACCTCACCGTCGTGGCAGTGGCAAGGCTGGTGCTGGGAGAGAGCTTCAAGAATATACAGGCGTCCTGGCTGACGCAGGGGGAACGAATGGCACAGCTTGCACTCTGCTCTGGAGCCAACGACTTCGGGGGTACGATGATCGAGGAGAATGTTGTGAAGGCCACGGGCTATGAGACGCGCTACCTGCCGCCGGAGCGGATAGTCACGCTGATAAAGCAGATTTCGCGTCCGGCAGCGCAGAGGGACACGCTCTACAACATTTTGAGGATGTTTTAGGGGAAGGTTTCTGTTGAAAGAGAAAGATACTCACAACCTTTGAGGTGTATAAAAGAGGGAGGTAAAACTTGGGAAGAATACAAAAATAGTATTAGAGGTTCGAGACAAAACGCCGAACCTAACTCGACTTTTTCTTCCTCCTTCTGGGCTTCGCCCTCTTCTTCTCCTGCTTCTCCTCAGCCTTCTCCTCGGACTTCTTCTCCTCCGGCTTCTTAAAAATCTCCTGGAACTCCACCTCTTCGATGCCTTCCAGGTACTCAAAAATCTCCTTCGCCACCAGGTGCTTGCCAATAATGGCATCGTTCCGCAGCTTCACAGCATCGCTCAGCGTTATAATCGCCCTGCCGTCCTCGCAGCGAATCTCGTGCTCATTCGGGTCAGCGTAGGGGAAGTGCCTCTCAAGCAGCAGGCGAATCCTCTCCTCCAGCTTATTTATCTTCTCCTCCACATTCACCTCGTACACCAGCGTCTTTCCTGCAAGCTCAGAGTTGAAGTCCACAAGCACGCGCCCGCCCGAAACACTCTGCACTCTGCCCACCTTTCCCTCTGCCTCTATACGCATTCCAGGGTAGGGCTTAAGTCCCTGCTTCTTAAACTCGCGCAGCGGCACAACCTTAATCTTACTGGGGTCACGCAAACCAAAGCCCTTTTCAGGCGGAACCTCCACAATCCGCTTTTCTCCGACCTCCATCCCGATGAGAGCCTCATCCAGACCGGGGACAACGTGCCCCGCACCTATAACAATGGCCTGAGCCTTAAACCTCACCCTGGGGTCGTAGATACCGTGCTCCTTTGCAACCTCTTCCACAGTGGTATCAAACACCTCGCCATCTTTTATTCTGCCCGTATAGCTTATCTTTACAAAATCACCCTTTTCCAGAACCATCTCACTACTCTCCTTTCCTCAGATACATACCTCTATCCCGCAGGTTTTCCACAAAAACTTTGTGCATAGCCACTCTGCCTATAGCCAGTGCCTCACCGCGCAGATTGAGTATAATGCAGAGGTCACCTTTATCGATTTTACCCTGCTCAACTACCGACTCTATAAACACATCCCTCCCATATAAAACTAACTGTTCCCCCTTTTCATTCACCTTCACAAACTTCTCAGCGCGACTGGATATCAAATAGGCACCTTCCAGACCAAGCTTAAACTCCCTTCGCTTAATCTCCCCTATCTCCAGCCCTGCGCTGTAGGGCTCGCGCTTCATCCTTCGCAGGGTTTCAAGCACCCGGCGAGAGGCAACACTCACCACCTGCCTGCCATTCTTTGCAACCAGAAGCTCCCTGTTCCTGAGCACCTCTTCCAGACTCGCCCCGTACCTCTCCACACCACGCCTTATGAGCCTCTCCTCACCCCTACCCGCGCGCGCTATCTTCATTAAGTGCCTCCTTCCTGGCCTTTTCATAGACAATAGCGCTGTTGCCCGTGGGGTCTGAGATTATCAGTGTTGCCTTTCTCTTACCTGCCTTAATCTCGGCGATCCTCCTCAAAAGCTCCTCAGCCCGCCTCTTGGCTGCTTCGCTCTCCGCCCACCTCTGCGCAGTGCGTACCGCCTCCTCCATTCGCATGAGCACCCCCTCCACATTCGACACGAAGCCCTGTGCCTCGCTTCCTGGCGTCACCTCTATACCCAGCTCAGGCACAGCCATGGTTGCGCTGCTTGAGCGAATCACGCGAATGTACATGTCCTCTGCACTCTCTATGGGAAGAGTATACCTGGCCGGCTCGCGTTCTTCGAGCACCATGACGTCCGTATGACGGTAGCCACAGCTGGCGCACAGAAGGACACTCTCCATAACCTCCCCAAAGTATGGTATCTCAAACTGAAAGAACTCCAGGGTTGCGGTATTGCGCTTACACCCCGGACACCGGGTGGAGGTCTTTACATTACCTTGCAACCCTCTTCCTCACCCGTTCCATGGCTTCTTCGAAGTCTGTTGCCTTTGACTCACTGCCCCTCTCAATCTTCATGTAGGGCGGGGTTAGTATGAGCAGATACTCACTCAAGCCAGCTATATCTCCTCCCATGCTGGACACAATCTCCTTCACCTCATCCACCGCATGCTTCAGCTCATTCATACTCCTCTCTGCAAGCGGCTTAATGTCCAGTATAACCACATTGCCACTGCTCAGCTCCCTTGCCGAGATATCCACATCAGAGAAGCCCTTGAGCTTGCACACCCTCACTGACCTTCCTGCACCCATCCTCTCCTCCGGCACACCCTCCTGAATCTCAAGCTCAACATAATCCTCAAGGTTAGTATAAGTTCTTGATGGACTCCCCTGAAATTTTGTGAAAATGTCTTTCAGTCCCATACTATTCCTCCTTAAGGATTATTATAAAAGGGGGATATATAAGGGTTTCGAGGCCAGCCGCCAAGCCGGGCGAAGAGCTTCACCTTTACCATTTCATCCGCAGGCTTCGCAAATAGTATATATCGCATCCGGACAATGTTCTCCTATGCTATCCCTGTTTGAGGATTTAAATCTCTGGCTTATCCAGACATCGTCGGATACGGGAATCTCACTGGAGATATTCATCATCCTTCTCTCTGCGAACATAGTTATACTGATTACCTCTATGATATTTGTTTTCAGGAGAATCAGGGAAAAAAGGGCGCATGAAACAGAGAAGGCAGACGCTCTGTCAGATGCAGATGCAAACAGTTAATGACACACTTTATATACTCCCTGCACCATTCCATCACTCATGGGTGCGATGAGTACCTTTCCTGTCGCATGGCGGCTGGTGTTCACAAGGCAGGCGCTGCTCCTGCCTGCGCTGCTCTACGCCCTCCTCTCCCTGCCCCAGCTGCTACTTCAGCTCTTCTACTCCGGCTCAAGCGCCGGCATAGTGGTTGCTAGCACCATCTACTCCCTGCTTATCTGGCTGATTTCCCCCTTTTTCATTGGCGGTCTCCTCGCAACAGCTGCAGAGGCTCTCAGGGGCGAGGTAACCCTGAGCAGCTTCCTCAGGAGTGCAAAGAAGAGCTACATCTACCTTCTGCTGGCAAATGTCATATACATGGGAGCTGTCATTGTGGGCGTGGTTGTGCTCCTATTCCTCGGGGTCATCCTCGGCATCTCTGCAAATGCGCTTTTCTCTCCAAACTTCGCCCTTGCATTTGCTGTGATTTTTATACTTATGTGCGCCCTCCTTCTTGCGGTAGTTCTTGTAATGCTTAATTTTTACGATGTGGGCATCGCCATAGATGGGCTCGACCCGATAAAGACCTTTAAAAATAGCTTCAGCTTTGTCAGGTCCAATCCCCTCTCTGTACTCGGCTTTCTGGCCCTCTCCAGTTTTACCATCCTCCTGCTCTACCTGCCTCTCATATCGCTATTCATCTATCACATGCTCAGTAGCCTGCCCACCATGAGCATTGCAGAGCTTGAGGCAGGCACATTTCCACAGCCGGGCTTTGGGCTTGGAGTTGTTATAATATTTCTGCTCATCGCCACAAATACGTTAATAACCTGCTTCATGTACACCTACAGGGCAGTTTTCTACGTGGACATATCCAGGGAGGTAAGCTCTGATGTTCAGCCTTAGATGTATTGAGTGCGGACAGGCTTATGACCGCAGAGAGGTCATATACCAGTGTCCCCGCTGTTCGGGGTTGCTTGAGGTTATATTCGACCTCAGCGAGATTTCAATCAGCAGGGCAGAGCTTGAAGGGCGTGCCTTTAACCTGTGGCGCTACCGCGAGCTTATGCCCGTTGAGAAGGGGTCCAGGATAATCAGCCTCAACGAAGGCGGGACACCCCTATACAGAGCAGATGCTCTGGCTGAGGAGATTGGCGTCAGGGAGCTGTACATAAAGAATGAGGGAGCCAATCCAACAGGCTCTTTTAAGGACCGCGGAATGACCGTTGGCGTTACCAAGGCGCTGGAGTTAGGTGCAAAGGCGGTGGGCTGCGCTTCCACTGGCAACACCTCCGCCGCCCTCGCAGCCTACGCAGCAAAGGCGGGGATTCGCTGCCTTGTGCTCCTTCCCGCCGGCAAAATCGCCATAGGAAAGCTCGCCCAGGCGATACTGCACGGTGCCCTGGTGGTGGGAATAAAGGCGAACTTCGACGTGGCTCTCAAGCTTGTGCGCGAGATTTGCGCTAAGCACAACATCTACCTGCTCAACTCCATAAACCCGTGGCGCCTGGAGGGGCAGAAGAGTGAGGCCTTTGAAATCGCCGATCAGCTGGGCTTTGAGGCGCCGGACCGCGTCGTCGTACCAGTGGGAAACTGCGGCAACATCTCGGCGATATGGAAGGGCTTCAGGGAGTTTCACGAGCTCGGAGTTATAGACGACCTGCCCGTGATGACAGGCGTTCAAGCAGCTGGGGCTTCGCCGGTGGTTGAGGCATTCAGGCAGGGCAAGAGTACTGTTACCCCAGAGCCCAACCCAGAAACCGTGGCGACGGCAATAAGAATAGGCGCACCTGTGAATGCCCCCAAGGCGCTCCGCGCCCTTCGGGAGAGCAGGGGTATTGCAGAGAGGGTTACCGATGAGGAGATAATTGCAGCTCAGAAGCTGCTCGCGCGCAGACTTGGGGTTGGCGTGGAGCCGGCGAGTGCTGCCAGCGTTGCCGGGCTCAAGAAGCTGGTGGAGGCGGGGGAGATAGATGCGGATGAGCGCATAGTGTGTGTAACCACGGGGCATGCCCTCAAAGACCCCGAAATAATCTTCAATCGTTACGAGAAGCCCATTGAGATAGAGCCGAGTATAGAAGCGCTGGAGAAGGTTATCAAAGGGTGAAGCAATGAAGTACCTCGTGGTAATAGGCGACGGAATGGCGGATTATCCGCTGGAAGAGCTGGGCGGAAAAACCCCCCTGGAATACGCAGATACGCCGAACATGGACCACATCGCCGAGAAGGGCGTTGCAGGAATGCTGCGCACCATTCCGCCTGGCATGGAGGCGGGCTCTGATATAGCCAACCTGAGCATCCTCGGCTACGACCCGCGTGCGGTTTACACCGGGCGGGGGCCCCTGGAGGCTGCAAGCATGGGCGTAGAGCTGAGGGATAGCGAGGTCGCCTTCCGGTGCAACCTTATCTTCGTTGAGAACGGCAAGATTATTGATTTCACTGCAGGGCATATCAGCAGCAAAGAGGCAGAGGCGCTGCTCAGGGCGCTTAACGAGGCTGAGATTGCACCCTTCGGAAGGTTCTACCCGGGCGTCAGCTACCGCAACCTCTTTATCTGCCCCTTTGGCGAGGGACTGAAGTCCACGCCTCCCCACGACATAGTGGGCAGGAGTGTGAAGGAGTACCTGCTGAAGCCAGAAGATGGCGCTGCCAAGCTAAACGAGCTGATGCTCAGCTCCACTGAAGTGCTGGAAAAGCATGAGGTGAACCTGCGAAGGCTGGAGCAGGGCAAGAGGCCTGCGAATATGGTCTGGCTCTGGGGCCAGGGACCAAGGCCAAAGCTCGAGCCCTTCTCTGAGAAGTACGGAATAAGGGGTGCGGCGATATCTGCGGTTGACCTGATTCGCGGCATAGCGGGCATCGCAGGCATGCGAGTGCCCAGTGTGCCGGGTGCCACGGGCTACTACGACACCGATTACGCTGCAAAGGCGAGGTATGCCCTTAAGGCTCTTGAGAGCGCTGAGTACTGCTACATCCACGTGGAGGCGCCCGACGAGGCGGGGCATGAGGGCAGCGCAGAGATGAAGGTCAGGACGATAGAGGACCTGGATAAGAAGCTCCTCGGCAGACTGCTCGACAGCCTGGACGAGGAGATTGCAATAGCTGTCCTTCCCGACCACCCCACGCCGGTAAGGGTAAAAACCCACACCTCAGAGCCTGTGCCCTTTGCAATCCTCTCCCCGGGAAGACGCAGCGATGATGTGAGCAGCTTCTCAGAGATTGCATGCAAAGAGGGCAGCCTTGGCCTGGTTGAGGGTACGAACTTCAACCGCCTGCTGCTGGGCTGATTTTTGCAACAGGTATGCAATGGTTAAAAAACCTGCAAATTATACGAGCGATAGATATTTAACTCCGGAAAAAATAAAATTACAGGAAGATGAAAATGAGCGAAGAAGTGAAGGACGAGGAGATAAACCTGAAGAATGGGGAAGATGTAACCAAATACCTCCTGACCAAGGTTCGTGAGCTTGAGCGCGAGTGCGTCCAGCTCAAGAGCGAGAACAGCCGGATAAAGAGTGGCTATACCCAGCGCCTGCGCTGGTTAGAGGACAGAAAGCGCATTCTGGAGAGCGAGCGCATCCAGATGGAGCGCGAGATTCGCAGACTGAGGAGCGAACTCGAGAGACTGCGCTCAATGCCACTGCTTATAGGCACCATAGTTGATGTGCTCGAGAATGGAAAGCTGGTTGTTAAGAGCACTTCAGGCCCAACTTTTCTTGTCAACACTTCTCAATTTATAGATAAGCGGAAGCTTGTGCCCAGCGCGAGGGTGGCGATGAACCAGCAGAGCCTGGCTGTGGTCGATATTCTCCCAGTGGAAAAGGACCCCGCAGTACTTGCGATGGAGATTGTGGAGAAGCCCAGTGAAAGCTACTCCGACATAGGCGGGCTTGAGAAGCAGCTCCATGAGGTAAGGGAGACGGTGGAGCTTCCGCTGCTTAAGCCAGAGGCTTTCAAAAAGGTGGGGATAGACCCACCAAAGGGCGTGCTCCTCTATGGGCCACCCGGCACGGGCAAGACGCTCGTTGCCAAGGCTGTGGCAAGGGAGACAAATTCGGTGTTCATAAAGCTCATAGGTTCAGAGCTTGTGCGCAAGTACATTGGCGAGGGCGCTCGCCTGGTCAGGGAACTTTTCCAGCTGGCTGAGGAAAAGGCGCCCAGTATAGTTTTCATCGACGAGATAGATGCAATTGCAGCAAGGCGCACCGACTCGCTGACGAGCGGCGACCGTGAGGTCCAGCGCACCCTGATGCAGCTCCTCGCAGAGATGGACGGCTTCGATGCCCGCGGAGATGTGCGCATACTTGCGGCGACGAATCGCCCGGATATCCTGGACCCAGCGATTCTCCGTCCGGGTAGATTCGACAGACTGATAGAGATCCCGCTCCCTGACGAGAGGGGCAGAGCACAGATATTTGCAATTCACACCCGCAAGATGAACCTGAGCAGCGACATACGTATGGAGGAGCTGGCGGCGCTCACTGAGGGCGCTTCCGGTGCTGACATAAAGGCTGTGTGCACAGAGGCAGGGATGTTCGCTATACGTGACGCCCGCGAGGAAGTAACCTTCCTGGACTTCCAGCGTGCTATCAACAAGGTGCTGGGCAAGATAGAGGAGGTCACAGGCAGCCTGGGTTCTGACGAGGCCATGTTTGTGTGAGCCTCGTGTCACAAAATTTTGTCTTTTGCAATTTTATTTTTATGCGTTTTAAAGCATATTAGAGAAGGAATTATAAGCAGCAACAATTACAATATTATCAAGTGGCAGTTCGCAAGGGTGGAGTCCCATGAAGAGAAGTTTCCAGAATGTTAGCGGAGAAGAAACTTTAAAAGCGTGCTTTAAAGTAACAAAAACCGCATTGGCTATGCTCAGAGCTTCAATCAAAAACCAGAACCCTGAGTACAGCGAGAAAGAGGTGGAAGAGAAGCTGATAAAAATAATAAGAATGCAGAAGGAAAGAAAGGACAGATTTGCGAGGAAGCTCTATGCTGGAAGAGCTTAGGTTTATCGCGAAGCTTTTGGATAGGGAAGGTCTGAGGTACATGATAGGAGGAGGTATAGCCACAAGCTACTGGGGACATCCCCGCTCCACAACAGATATTGATATGGTTGTTGCTGATTTTTATGAATCTGAGAGAGAGGCTCTGCGGAGGGTGGAAAGAGAATTGAAGAAGGAGGGCTGGGAGATAAGGGCAGATGTGGGACGGTCTTTAATAGCAGAGAAGGGCGCTTTAAGACTTGACTTCTGGAATGTTAAATCACTTTACGATAGGGAGAGATTTGAAAGGAGAATCAGGGTTAAAATAGAAGATTTTCAAATCTGGATAACTTCTCCTGAGGATTTAATCCTCCAAAAACTATTGTGGTTCCGTGGCAAAGATATTGAAGACATCAGAGGTATAATCACAAGACAGAAAAATCTCGATTGGGACTATATCAAAAAATGGGCCAAAAAACTTGAGGTGGAAGACAAATTGGAAAGTGTGCTTAAAAGTTAGTTGGGAGTTTCGTTTAATTCCAATCTTACCCTTGTTGTCCTTCTTATTTTAAAGAATGAAAGTAACTGTAATCTCCGGCTTTCTCGGCGCCGGCAAGACAACGATGATAAGAAGAATCATATCAAACGCAGACTCAAGCTTGGCAGTGATAGTCAACGAGTTCGGCGATGTGGGTATAGACAGAGAGCTGGTTTCGAGTTCTGGCAAGCTGGAGGTGGCTGAACTTGCCAGCGGGTGCGTGTGCTGCACACTACGCGCAGAACTTAGCGAGACCCTAACCGAGCTTAAGGAGAGATTTTCACCCGAGAGGGTGCTCCTAGAGCCTTCAGGCGTTTCTATGACCTCGAGCATCGTAGAAGCGCTGCAGGAGCCACACCTTGAAGGCATCGCTGAACTTGAGGGCGTAATAAGCGTGATCGACGCCAGCGCTTTCTCAGAGCTTTATCCCCTGGAGAGCTTTCAGCGCCTCTACCGCGACGCAATCGCCAACGCTTCGGCAGTGGTGATAAACAAGATGGACATAGCCAGCGAGGAGGATGTGCGCAGGGTAGAGCGCACAGTAAAGGAGATAAATCCCTCTGGCGTAGTGCTGCGCTCCTCCTTCGGTGAGGTGGAGCTCCCTAAGAAGCTTCCTGGCGTTGAGGTCAGGGTGAGCGACGGCGTCCACCTGCTCTTCGACTCCTTCTCAGCTAAGCCAAAAGCGATGAGCACCCGCAGAACTGAAGAGCTTTTTGATAGGCTGAAGCGGGGAGAGTTTGGAAGGGTGATAAGGGCGAAGGGCATCTTCAGGGCAGGGGGCAAAAGCTGGTACTACGACCTATCGTCGGGGAGGGTTAGCAGAGAAAGACTTGCCTCTAATGCAGAGCCAAGCTTCGTGGCTATAGGGAGCGGGCTCCGCAAGGATGCACTAAAGAAGGTTCTGGAGGCATAACATGACAAGGGCAGAGGTTGACCCGGGCTCCTGCGGATTTATAACACGGATAAGCGTTGAGAGGCACGGAAACAGGGTTGAGATACGCATAAGCTCGGGGTGCGAGAAGGTTAAGCTCTTCGCAGAGGCGATAGAGAGCCTGGACTGGACGCGAGAGGTTCTCGTTGCGATGTGCGACTCGGCAATCTACAGCGCTGCCACGCGGGAGAGGCTGCACCCCGGCTGTCCTGTGCCTGCGGCGGTTATCCGCGCCGTGGAGATTGAGACAGGTGCAGCTACGCCCAGAGCGGTGAGGATTGAGTTTGAGAGGGATTGAGCACAAGCTGCCTCAGCAAATCCTGGGCACAGGGTCAGCGAGGGGCCAGTCCAGGATTCGCTTACCCCCGACCTCTGTCTCCATGACCACACTGCCTGGGTGTTCTGCCACGACCTCACCTACCATCGCCGCATTTCTCCCGACTTCTGTGGAGCGCACAGCGTTCAGCACCTCCTCAGCCATATCTCTCTCCACAGCGATTATTGCCTTGCCCTCGTTGCCCACGCTCAGTGGGTCTATGCCCAGAAGCTCACAGGTGGAGAGCACCTCCTCGCGAATTGGCAGGTCACTCTCCTGAATAACTATCCCCACACCTGCCTTGCCAGCCCATTCGTTGAGGGCACTGGCAACGCCTCCTCGGGTCGGGTCCTTCATCGCCTTTACCCCGCCCACTCCAAGGGCGCACTTAACCGCATCCCAGACCGGGGCGACGTCCGACTCAAGCGCTGTCTCAAATTCAAAACCCTCGCGAAAGGCCAGCAGTGCTGTGCCGTGGTCGCCTATGGTGCCGGTAATTATAACCACATCCCCGGGCTCTATACCGGCGTCGGTTATCACCTTACCCCTTTCTGCTATCCCAATACCGGTGGTTGTCACCACCAGTCTGTCCAGCTTGCCCCTCTCAACCACCTTTGTGTCGCCGGTAATTATCGCCACACCGCACTCTCCTGCTGCGGTGTCCATGCTCCTTATCACCTTCTCCAGCTCCTCACTGCCGAAGCCCTCCTCTATCACCAGTGCCGAGGCTATTGCAAGTGGCTTTGCCCCCATCACTGCAACGTCATTGGCTGTGCCACACACTGCCAGCCTGCCTATATCTCCGCCCGGAAAGAAGAGGGGCGAGACGGTGTGCGCATCAGTGGCCATGACGACCTCATAGTCGCCTATGCACAGCGAAGCACCATCATCCAGCGCCTCGAGGCCAATGCCGCCTGCATTTTTATTTTTGATGTTTGCAGCTATCACCTGCTCTATAAGCTCCTCCATCAGTCTGCCACCGGCGCCGTGGGCAAGGGTTATATCCATCTCCACACCTCACAGAGGAACAACCTCAGTCTCCAGCCTGTCTGCGGTTGGATACTCCTCAACAATATAGAAGCTCAGCTCCTTTAAGTGTTTTGCAAGCTCTGTGGCGATTTCGCGCGTTGTCTCAAGCCGATGCTTCTCCCTGTCAACAGCTATGAGGTGAGGAGGTATCGCAAATTCTCGCATCAGGCGCAGCCTTAGCTTTTCCAGATTGCCATCTGCACAAATCACGCCCTTGAGAAGAAGCCCCTCCTCTGTAACCTCCTCGTAGGGCTTTGCACTCGCAAGGGCGGTGCGCAGCAGACGCATGCGAAGCTGGCCAGCGTCCTTGTAGCGGGAAGTGCAGAAGTGCACCCTTGCTCCACTCAGCCTCTCCATAACCATGAGCGCAGCCTCTCTGCTTCCCTCCACTGCGTAGGAGTCGTCGCGGAGCGAGAAGCTTCTCGTCCTCAAAGCCTGTGCATTGGTATCTGAGAACTCCAGCTCATTCAGATTTAGAAATCCACCCAGGGAGGCAATCTTAGCTCCGATTTTGAGGACCTCCTCCTCGGTCCCGGGGAAGATGGGTATCTCCACGCCCACCTCCATGTTAAGAAGCTTCGCCATGCGGATGCTCTCCCACACACGCCGGCGGTTCCTGGGGGTTATGTGAAACTTGAGCTCGTCCAGGCCCGCACTCTTCAGCCTCTTTAGATCACCTTCGTCCAGACAGGAGGCGGTGTACATGTGGATGTGGAAGCTCTCGCCGAAATTTGACTTTAGAAGTTTGATGTAACGTATAGTTCTCTCAAGCCTCAGTGAGGGGTCGCCTCCTGTTATACCGGCACCCTCAGCGCGCATCCTTCTGGCTTCTTTGATTACATCTCCATCGCTGTATACCCGCCTCTCGTTGACCCAGGCTATGTCTTTGCCGCGGCGTTTCTCTGATAGGGGGCAGTAATAGCACCCCTCGGCGCAGGTACCTGTGACAAAGAGCACCAGCTTCTTGCCCTGCATGCACAGCTCGCATCCTCTTGCAAGTTTGCCTGTGTAAGCGTTGCCCTCGCTGGTTGTGTGCATAACCCTTCGAGACATGCCTAACCAGTGAAAAGGTCACCTCAGGTGGATGCACTCTCCATAGGTTATGCGCCTCCTCTCCCCTGTGTCGGTTTTAAGAATAAGGGTGCCATCATCGTCTATCTTCACAGCAATCCCCTCAACCACCTCCTTTGGTGTGACTATCCTAACCCGCTTACCCAGGGTGGAGCACAGGTCTTTCCAGTCTATCAGAAGACTCTCAAAACCGCCTTTAAGAAAAACCTCATAGGAAAGCTCAAACTCGTCGAGAAGTGCTGCAAGAAGCTGATTTCGCTCGACTTTACTTCCAAGTTCAAGCATCAGCGATGTCGCTCCTTCGCGAATCTCCTCGGGGAAGCAGGCAACATCGAAATTTGCATTTATCCCGACGCCCACCACCAGGAAGTGAAGGGTGTCCAGCTCTGCCTCTATCTCTGTTAGAATACCGCACACCTTTTTCTCGCGAATTAAAACGTCGTTGGGCCACTTGACACTCGCATCAAGACGATAAAGCCTGCGGATGGTTTTTGCAACACACGCCCCAAAAATTAGGGTTATCTTGGCAGCCTCTTCCGGGGCTATGTTCGGCCTTAACAAAAGCGAAAACCAGAGGCCGCCCCGCGGTGAAAGCCACTCTCTGCCTGCTCTTCCCCTCCCGTGGGTCTGCTCCTCAGCCGCGACAACGCTTCCATCCTCCTCTCCGGCTCGTGCCAGCTCCTTGGCTCTGTCATTTGTGGAGCTAAGGGATTCATATATGTAAATCTTCCTTCCAAACCTCTTCGCATTGAGATTCTTTCTGATTTCAAATTCGAGAAGCAGGTCGGGCATCTCGGCAAGACGGTAGCCCTGCTTTGCAGAGTCAATTCTCACCCCCCTCGCCTTAAGTGCGCGAATCTGCTTCCACACCGCAGTTCTGCTCACCCCCAGCTTGGCTGCGAGATACTCACCCGAGACGTACCCACCCATGTTCTGCACCAGAAGGTGCAGGAGCTCCTCCCGCATGAAAACCCTTTTATCCCAATTGCTATAAAAATGTAATCATGACCAGAGAAAAGCTAAAAATCTGGCGTCAGGGTGAGGGGGAGAAGGAGATAAACCTCGGCTCCGGTCCAATTCGCCTTCTGGTGCGCAGCAATGTGCTTGAGGGTATGGTGGTTGAAATTGAGCCGGGAGCAGAGATACCCAGGGTTTACTCCCACAGGGGTGAGGAGCTCCGCCTGGTGCTTCAGGGAGAGATTGAGGTTGAGGTGGAGGGCGAACGTTACCTGCTCAGGGAGGGAGACTTCATGTGGTTCGACTCCAGCATGAAGCACAGGATAAGAAATCCCTCCGACAAAAAGGCAGTGTACTTCTCTGTCAACTCGCCTCCAGCGATGGAGTGGTAGGCTCATAGCGATTTTCACACCAGCTACACTACTCCAGCATCACCGCTTCTTCAAACCCAGCAAAGTGCCTGTCTTTTGTTAGGACCTTAACCTTCCTTTGCCTTGCGGTTGCGAGTATCAGAGCATCCATCAGCCCAAAGCTCTTATCCATTCTCTTCATCTCACCATGAATCTCACCGGCAAGAAAACCTTTCTCTTCATCCAGAGGCACAACAACGCACCTCTCAACTATAAACTCCACCCTCTCCTTCCCCTTCTCCAGCCCATCGGTGCGGATAGATTTTGATAGAACCTCTGAGATAATCACCGGTGAGGTGTAGAGCACTTTGTTGCTTTCCACTATATCTCTCACCTTCTCCCCAAGCTTGGTTCCCATAAAATACTCCAGCCAGGCGGATGAATCGATCAGCATTAAACCCTGTCCTCGTGGTCCCTTATATCTGAGATATCCACTTTCGACATGGTTCCAAAAAGGCTTTTCTTCTTTAAAAGTTTCTCCTCCAGAACTTTGTTAATAACTTCGGAGATGCCCCTCTTTCCAGCCTCCCTTTTTAACCTCTGGAAAAGGTCCTCTCTGATTTTAATTGTTGTTCGCACATATTCAGGCATATATGCTTACTAAGATGATAACATAAACATACAAATCAAAAACCAAGGGGATGTGCATTAGCACAAAACTGAGACGCATTCGCGGCGCAGCTACTCCCTCTCGTACTTCTCCTCAGCCTTACGCTTCGCTGAATCGATGTACATGCTCACCGCCGTGGCTATGGCGGCCACCCGCCTGTCCTCACGGAACGCCTCCGCCAACCTCGCCTGGCGTGCTTCGTCCTCCTTTATTATCTCAGGTATCTTTGCCAGGATGTTCTGCTCCTCTATGAAGCTGGTGGAGAGGTCGCCCCTGCGAAAAGCCTCTGTTCGCATCACCGCCTTGTGGAAGGGGATGTTTGTCTTAACGCCTGTGATTATGTACTCACTCAGCGCACGCTCCATGCGCACAATAGCCTCGGCACGGTTTCTTCCCCACACCACAAGCTTTGAAATCATCGAATCATAGTAGGGCGGGATGGTGTACCCCATTCTGACGCCTGAGTCTACCCTTATGCCAGGTCCGCCGGGCGAGCGATATCGGGTTATTTTGCCCGGCGAGGGTGCAAAGTCGTTGAGGGGGTCTTCAGCGTTAATCCTGCATTCAATCGCGTGCCCGAAGAGGGGTACTTCCTCCTGCTCATATTCAATTTCATTGCCCGCCGCGATGAGTATCTGCTCCTTAACTATATCTATCCCAGTGGTTCGCTCTGTTATGGGATGCTCCACCTGCAGGCGGGTGTTCATCTCCAGAAAGTAGAACTCTCCATCTGCGTAGATGAACTCCACTGTACCTGCGTTGGTGTAATCTATAGACCTCGCGGCTTTGACAGCCAGGCTTCCTATGCGCTCCCGCATCTCCGGCGTAACAGCAGGCGAGGGACACTCCTCGATGAGCTTCTGGTGGCGCCTCTGTATTGAGCACTCGCGCTCATTAAGGTGCAGCGTCTTGCCGTGCTTATCTGCGAGCACCTGAAATTCAATGTGCCTGGGGCGAAGAAGAAACTTCTCAATAAACAGCGTCGCGTCGCCGAAGGCTGACCTGGCAACGCTCTTTGCAGACTCGATGGCGCGCTCAAGCTCAGCCTCGCTCCTCACCACCTTCATCCCTATACCGCCACCTCCGGCGGAAGCCTTGAGCACAATGGGATAGCCTATCTCCTCGGCTATAGCCTTTGCCTCCTCGGTGTCGCGAATCTCGCCGTCGCTTCCCGGGACAACGGGCACACCAGCCTTCTTCATGGTCTTTCTTGCCTCAATCTTGCTCCCCATCAGCTCCACTGCCTTACTCGAAGGCCCTATGAAGGTGATGCAGTGCCTCTCGCACTCCCGCACAAAGCGTGCATTCTCTGCGAGAAATCCATAGCCGGGGTGAACAGCATCTGCGCCGCTCCTCTCCGCCGCATCGATAATGGCATCGATGTTGAGATAGCTCTGACTTGGGGGCGCAGGACCGATTAGGTAAGCCTCCTCGGCGTACTTCGCATGAAGTGCAAGCTTATCTGCCTCTGAATACACGGCAACCGTCGCTATGCCAAGCTCCTTGCAGGCGCGCATAATGCGCACTGCGATTTCTCCACGGTTCGCAACCAAGATTTTGCTGAACATGGTTTAGCATCTCCTGTGCACTTTTTATATTTAACGAGACACCCTGTGCAGCACCACCTTAACCAGCGATAATCCGCGCTCACACACAAGCGGCGCCTCGGTTTGCGATATCAGAACCTTGTCTCCGGCCTTAAGGCCTTCTGGAGAGCAGAGGGTATAATTCTCACACAGCAGCCTGTCGCAAGTTACTGGAGAATACACCAGCTTTGCGCCGATGAGCGCCTTCCTCGGCTCAATCCCTGCCTCAACATCAGCCTCCTTCACCTCCACAACCACCGCCTCTCCGCAAACTGCACACTTGTGCTTCTTCCTTCTCACAGCGGTGATAAGGTACTTCCTCCCTGTCTCCAGGTTTCCAATGCAGGTTTTGCTCAGCTTGCACTTTTTACACTCATCCGCTGTACCGTAGTGGATAAATGCATAACCCTTCTTGGCATACTTTTTATCTATAAGAGTGACCGGCATTATATTACCCCTGTTACCTGCGCTACCTTCTCTGCCTTATCTCTGTCCAGATTCACGTGTTCAAGGATGGTATAGCGGTGAGGACGAATTTCCCGGGCTTTTAACAGCGCCTCAACCACCTCGTCTCTGCTGAGCCCCAGCTCCCCTGCACATGTTGGCGCGCCTATCTCCCTGAGGGCCCGCCTTATGCTGCGCCAGTCACCGCCATGGAGGTACATCATCATTATAGCCCCAACTCCGCACTGCTCGCCGTGAAGCGCGGGCTTCTCGGCTACAATATCCAGAGCATGGCTGAACTTGTGTTCAGAGCCAGAGCCCGGGCGTGAGCTGCCTGCAATGCTCATAGCCACGCTGCAGGAGATCAGCGCCTTAACAACCTTGCGTATCCCCTCTGGAGAACTGCGAATCTCCTGCGCTGAGCGGGTAACTATCTTTGCACTCATCCTGGACAGGGCGATTGAATACTCGCTTATCTCCTCGCCGGTAACGCGGTGGGCAAGCTCCCAGTCGCGTGTTGCTGTAAACTTTGAAATCACGTCCCCGCACCCGCTTGCGGTAAGGCGATATGGCGCAGAGCGAATAATTTCTATGTCAGCAAGCACACCAAGCGGTGCGACTGCCTCCTTGGAAACAGTGCCATTCTCCCACTTTATCGATGCTCGAGCGCTCGCTATTCCGTCATGGCTTGCTGCGGTGGGCACACTCAAAAACTCTGTGCCCAGCCTCTTCGCCACAAGCTTGGCCACATCGATTACCTTGCCCCCTCCCACACCCACAAGAAACTCCGCGCCGAAGCTGTCTGCTGTGTCGAGGGCTTCGTCGACTACCTCAAAGCTTGCCTCCCTAACCCTGAAAATCTCCACTTCGTGCTCCTCTTCAAGTATCTCTCCGGCGCGCTCTCCTGCAACCCCTGCGGTCGTGTACCCGGTGAAAAGGATGCATCGATTCCTGAGCTTCAGCTGTGCCACAAGCTGACCAAGCTCATTCAGCACACCTTCACCTACAAGCACAGCCCTGGGTAACTGCATAAACTTGGTACGCATAGAAAGTAAAAAGAATCCCGGGAATATATAACTTTGCTATTTCTGCAGAATGGCTTCAATGGCACCGTACAGCTTCGCCATGTTTATCGGCTTATCCACATGGGCCTCTGCCCCCGCTTCCAGACTCTCCTCCTTGCTCTCCGGCTCTACCATCACAGTAAGTATTATAACAGGAATGTCCTTAAGCAGAGGGTCCGACTTTATAGCCCTGCACGCCTCAATACCAGACATCCCGGGCATCATAAGGTCGAGGATGATCAGGTCAGGCGTATTTCCGGAGCGAAGCTTCTCCAGAGCCTCCTCCGCACACTCGCACAGCTCTACATCATACCCTCGCTTTTTCAGTATCTTCGAGACCACCATTCTTATATCCGGTTCATCGTCCACAACCAGTATCCTTACCATGCTACTCACCCTTTGGAAGTTTTGCCCAGAATATGCTTCCCTTAGGGGTATTGTCCTCCACGCCTACTTCACCGCCGTGAAGCTCTGCAACGCGTTTGGCTATCGCAAGCCCCAGACCAGAGCCCTTTGCTTCACCTTTCAAACCCCTGCTGAACCTCTGGAATATCGCCGACCTCTGGTCCTCAGGTACCCCCGGCCCAAAGTCAGCGAAGTTTATCTTCCAGCAATCACCAGTGTCTTCGGCGTAGATCACTATCTCTTTACCCCCACGCGCATACTTTATAGCATTGGTGAGGAAGTTCAAAAAGATTTCCTCGATAACAGGGTTCGCCTTCATCGGCAGCGTGCAGTCAATTCTGTTCTCAACCCTCATCCCGATTTCGCTGAGTACCGGACCAAACTCCTGCACAACAGAAGCAATGACTTCGGCGAGATCAAGCTCCACCTTCTCGATTTTATCCATACTCGCAATCTTTGAGTACTTTGTGGCGTCCTCTATCACCTCCATAATTCTATCGGCATTCCTGCGGACAATCTTTATCGTTTCTCTGTCCATCCCCTCACTCTTGGCTATCTCTGTATGCCCCTTTATTATGCTTACATAATTCATGAGGTCATGATGCAGAATATCTATGAAGAGGTCTTTCAGCTCGCTGCTTTGCTTCAATTTCTCTGCATAATCCCTCAGTTTCTCCTCGGTCTTCTTCAGCGGGGTTATATCTGTAAGAGCCGCAATTGTACCTATAAACTCGCTATTGTCGTCGAAAACAGGGGATATACTCACCAGTACATCTTTTTTTTCTCCATTTACATCCACGATATGGGTCTCAATTGTAATCGGGACCTTCTGAGGGTTGCAAACTCCCTGCATTAACTGCCAGGAGCACTCTTCACTGCAGTAATTTACGATTGGCTTGCCTATCAGCTCTGAACTATTAGTGCCGAAGAGCTCTGCTGCCCTGGAATTTGCATAGGTTATCCTTCCACTTCTGTCGAGGGTTATTACACTCTCATTCATTGTCTCAACAAGAGTTCTGTATCTCTTCTCAGACTCCTTAAGAGCTCTGTCAGCCTCTGTCTTGCTCCTGAAATAGCCAGAGATATAAAATACACCGGTTACCATGAGCACAGATATTATAAGCGCCACAATTTCTGGCAGTATCCCTGTGAGAATCTCTCCACCGTTGTATGAAATACCAATAAGAGAGATAAGCCTCCTTAAACCCATGAAAAAAAGTGCAATGCTCAGAAGAAGCCATCCCCTTGAGTTTGTGACCTTCACCAGATATAGTGCAAAGTATGCTGCAGAAAACTGGAGGATGACAGAGAGGGACAGGATTACTATTGTTAACTGCTCAACCATTTATTCCCCTCTTTTAATTTTCAAGGGTTCACTGTACTATGTGTATGCATAGGTATTTATACCATTAGGATGATGCATTGAGAAAATTTTATCATCGCAGTAATCGTAAGGTGAAAGCATGGCCGTATACACCCCCCTGGACTATGTAAGGGGTTTCATACTCCTCATAATCATCCTGTGGCTCCTGAAGAGGTATCTGTTTACCAGAGTCGACCTGGACAGGGATTTTATGATAGCCCTGATTCCGCCCATAGTGTTTGCAATAACAATTCGCCTTCTTGCCGATGCCGGTGTTTATGAGAAGTCGCAGTGGTGGAGTGTTACTCCGGGCATATATGTGCTCGGCGTTGCCTATGGCTCTGTGCTTGTCGGCACGGGTTTGTTTCTTCAGGAGCGCTACGGAATAAGGTACTGGAAGGTGGTCCTGGTTTTGGGCGCTGTTACAGTACCATACTTCTTGATAAGGCTCATTTCAGAGATGAGCTCTCCGATAAGGTTCTTCTATCCAGTAGCCCTGGCGGCGGTGCTTACTATTGGAGTAGAAGCGGTTGCGAGAGTGGCTAACCTGAAATTCCTTCGCACCTCCGGCAACCAGGGGATAATCTTCGCCCACTTCCTGGATGCCAGTGGAACCTTCATAGGCATAGACTACTTTCACTTCAGCGAAGAGCACATACTGCCGGAAATTATCATCAATCTTGCCGGTACAGCCCTGGTGATGATACCCCTTAAGCTGGTGGTTGTGGGCGCCGTGCTCTACCTGCTTGAGAAGTGGCGTCTTGAGGAGGGGGAAGATGTATACTACCGTATCATCAAGGTAACCATCTTCATCCTCGGTTTTGGCCCTGGCACCAGAAACTCCCTCCTCCTTACTCTGGTCTAGCATGGCTTCGACTGAAAAGTATAAATACGCACGGCAGGAAATTAGTGGTGATGAGCATACAGAGGATAAGGACCTTTGTGCGCGGGCTGGATGAAAAGCTGGAGGGGGGAATCCCAAAAGGAAGCGTAAACCTTATCTGCGGTACCGCGGGTACGATGAAGTCGTCCCTTGCCTACAGCATCCTCTACAACAACGCCATTCGGGCGGGAATACCCGGCCTCTACATAACCCTTGAACAGGACCCGAAGAGCCTGCTCATGCACATGGAAAAGCTGAACATGGCCAGGGAGGGTGCTGTGGATATAGCCAGCTTCAACGACATTAAAGAGAAGATTAAAGAGAGGAGGGTGGAAAACTGGATTCAGAAGCTTTCCAGTTTTCTCAAAGAGATGAAGGACGAGAAGAAGTATGAGCTTCTGGTGATAGATTCGCTGAATGCGCTTTACTCCCTTACCACAATCAGAGATGTGCGTGCAGAGATATACTTTTTCACCAAGTCCCTCAGCGACCTGGGATTTACCTCCTTCCTGATATCAGAGATGCCTCCAGAGGGCGGGCGCTACGGTGAGTACGGTGTGGAGGAGTTTCTGAGCGACGGCATAATCCATCTGCTCTTTCAGAGGCGGGGGGGCATACTCACATCGCTGGAGCGCTACATCGGCATAGTCAAGATGCGCGCAACAAACCACGACACCCACTACTTCCCGCTGCTCTATCAGAACGACAGGTTCACAATCTACACAAAAGAGGACCTTGAGCTGTGATTGCAGACGTTAATAACCAAAAGACTTAAAAACCTGCACGTGGTTACTACTTTCGGAACCTTATATTACTTGCTCTGTGAGCTTTTAAACTCCATTTCGGTGATAGTTATGAAGATGCCAAAGGAGAAACGAACATACTGCCCGAGTTGTAAGAGGCATACTACACATGAGGTACTCAAGGTTAAGAAGCGCAAGGCAAGCGAGCTTAAAGCTGGACAAAGGCAGTTCCGCCGGGTGCTCGCTGGCTATGGTGGATTCCCCCGCCCGCTGCCAAGTGGCTCAAAGCCAACCAAGCGCGTGGCACTCATATTGAGGTGCAAAACCTGCAAGAAGGCGCACAGCATGAAGGGCTTCAGGGTCAAGAAGCTGGAGATGGAGGCGGTATAGATGGCTGAGGAGCAGATTACAACTGCACCGCGCTCTCGCTTCCTGCGTGTGAAGTGCGATGACTGCAGCAATGAGCAGATAATCTTCGGCTCCGCTTCATCAAAGGTCACCTGTCTGGTGTGCGGCAAGACCCTGGCAGAGCCCACGGGCGGTAAGGTTAAGGTGCTCACCAAGATAATTTCTGTGCTGGAGTGAAGAATTTGGTCCTGAAACGCGAGCCCTTTCCAAGTGAAGGCGACCTGGTGGTTTGTACAGTAACAAAGGTTTATCCCCATGGAGCCTTTGCCAGGTTGGATGAGTACAGGGATAGGGAGGGCTACATCCACATCTCAGAGGTGGCTTCCACCTGGATAAAGAACATCCGCGATTTTGTTAAGGAGGGGCAGAAGACAGTTGCCAAGGTTCTCGCTGTGGACCGCAGGAAGGGGCATGTGGACCTGTCTCTTAGGCGCGTGAGCGATGCTGCGAAGAAGAAGAAAATGCAGGAGTGGAAGCGCGCCCAGAAGGCTGAGAAGCTCCTGGAGATGGCGGCGAAGCAGCTGGGCAAGACCCTAGAGCAGGCATACCGCGAGGTGGGCTTTGTGCTCGAGGAGGAGTTCGGCGAAATTTACGGCGCCTTTGAGGAGATCTCAGCGCTGGGTGAGGAGGCGATTAAGGATATAAATATTCCCCAGGAGTGGGTAAAGCCGCTGATAAAGCTGGCACAGGAAAACGTCTCCATACCAAAGGTGAAGATAGATGGTTTTGTTGACCTCCGCTCCCGTGCTCCGGATGGTGTTGAGGTAATCCGCCAGGCGCTCATCTCAGCTAAAAAGCTCAACCATGGTGATGATGTGAGCCTGGACATAAGCTATGTGGGCTCGCCGAGGTACAGGATAACCGTCGTCGCCTACGACTACAAAACAGCAGAAGAAGTGCTGAGGAAGACAGCGGAGCACGCAATAAACATCGTAACCCAGAAGGGTGGAGAGGGCAAGTTTTACAGGGAAATAAAAGAGGAATAGTCATAGATGAACCGCCTTAAAGTATGCAAGAAGTGCAGGGTTTATACCCTGAAGGACATATGCAAGGTGTGTGGTGAAGCCACGGTTTCTCCTCATCCTCCCAGGTTCTCACCCCAGGACCCATACGGGGAGTACAGGAGAAAGCTCAAGAGGGAAATTATGAAGGAAGAGGGGAATGGTGATGAGGGAATTTGAGGTTGTATTCACGCGCAAGCCTGAGCTTCGCTCGCCGGTGCTCATAGAGGGGTTGCCGGGCATAGGGCATGTGGGCAAGATCGCCGCCAAGCACATGATACGCGAGCTTCGGGCAAAGAAGTTTGCCAGACTTTACTCGGCCACATTTCCTCCCCACGTGGTTATTAAAAAGACGGGAATGATAGAGGAGATGAAAAATGAGTTCTACTACTGGCGTGCAGAGCAGGAGGGGCAGCGCGACCTGATTTTTGTGGTGGGGAATACGCAGAGTACCTCCCTCGAGGGGCAGTACATGCTGTGCGAGAAAATTCTGGACATGGCAGGGAATCTGGGCGCACGCGAGATGTTCACCCTCGGTGGACTTGGTGTTGGCAGACCCGTGGAAAAACCAAAGGTTTTCGGAGCGGTTAATCATCCGCGCTACATACCCCTGCTGGAGGAGAAGGGTGTGGTGGTCAAGCGCGATGGCGAGGGTCAGATTATAGGCGTCTCTGGGATGCTCCTGAGTCAGGGAAAGAGGCATGGCATATACGGCGCTTGCCTGATGGGAGAGACCTCTGGCTTCTACGTGGACCCCAACAGTGCACGCGCTGTGCTTGAGGTTCTCACCGCTATACTCAACGTGCCCATAAGTATGAAGAGGCTGGTTAAGCGTGTTAAGGACACTGCGAGGCGTGTGGAGGAGGCGCAGAGGGTGGAGAGGAAGATGATGGAGGATATGGGCATAATACGCCGCGAACCCAGTGATGATGAGATGCGCTACATAGGGTAGGTGTCTTTTTTCATATTAAGGAGGTTGCAGGGAGGATGGCTTAGGAGGGGGCTATGAAAACAACAAAACAATACTGCGGCAACTGGTGAAAGAGGGAGGCTAAGCCATGGCAAAAGGTGGGAGAGATTTGGAACACATTCTTAAAAAGCTGGAATCTCTCTCCAATCCTGAAGCGGTGGAGGGCATGGCAAAATTCGGGATTACCCCAAAGAATGCATACGGCGTCCCGATCCCAGACCTGAGAAAGATTGCCAAGGAGATAGGGAAAAACCACGAGCTTGCCCGGCAGCTCTGGGCTCTGAACACGCGTGAGACCAGGATACTTGCGAGTATGATCGCCGACCCGAAGATGGTTACTGAAGAGCAGATGGAAAAGTGGGTAGAGGAATTTGACTACTGGGAAATCTGCGACCAGTGCTGCATGAACCTCTTTGAGAAGACAAAATTCGCATATCAGAAGTGTGTTGAATGGAGTTCACGGGAGGAGGAGTTTGTCAAAAGGGCGGGGTTCGTACTTATGGCTCGCCTGGCGGTCAGTGATAAGAAAGCGGATGATGGACAATTTGAGAGATTTCTCCCTATCATAAAGAGGGAAGCTACCGATAATAGAAACTTCGTTAAAAAAGCAGTTAACTGGGCGTTAAGGCAGATTGGAAAACGTAACCTCGCTTTGAATAGGAGAGCAATTGAAACTGCTAAAGAAATTCAAAAGATGAACTCGAGAAGTGCAAAGTGGATTGCTTCTGACGCGATTCGAGAATTAACAGGCGAAGCTGTTCAAAAAAGGTTGCATAGTTAAAAACGTCATCCTGCCTTCCAGAGGGGCAAAGATTATATTCTGGCGTGCCTATTTCTCAGCATGGTAAAAGTTGGCATAGTCGGTGCCTCCGGCTATACGGGTGGAGAGCTTCTGCGCATCCTGGCTCAGCACCCCGAGGTTGAGATAGCCTGCGTCACATCCCGCAGGTATGCGGGCAATCCCCTATATAGGGTGCACCCCAACCTGCGCCGCGTGCTGAATCTGAACTTTGAAGACATCGCCTATGAGCAGGTTGCTGAGCGCTGCGACTTTGTGTTCTGTGCCACCCCTCACGGGGCGAGCATGGAGATAGTGCCCACCCTCCTGGAGCATGGTGTGCGTGTAGTGGACCTGAGCGGCGACTTCCGGTTTGAGGACACCGCAGTTTATGAGAGGTACTACGGCAAGAAGCACGCCGCCCCTGAGATAAAGGCTGTTTACGGCCTGCCCGAGCTTCACAGGGAAGAGATAAGGCGAGCGAAGCTTGTGGCAAATCCGGGGTGCTATCCCACGAGCATCATCCTAGGTCTAGTACCCCTGCTGAAGGCAGGGATTATAGACGCCTACCACATAGTGGCCGATGCCAAGAGCGGAATCTCCGGTGCAGGTACCACACCCCGGGAAACCACCCATTTCCCCAATGCCGCTGAGAGCGTGCTCGCCTACAAGGTAACGACGCATCAGCACCTGCCGGAGATAGAGCAGGAGCTCCGCAATTTCTCCAGCGAGGTGAGGGTGTCCTTCGTACCCCATATAGTACCTGTTATTCGCGGGCTTACAAGCACACTGCACGGTTTCCTCACCCACAAGGTTGATGCCGAAGAGGTGAGGAAGCTCTATGCAGAGCTTTACACCCCGGAGCCCTTTGTGCGCGTGCTTGATGCTGGTGAGATTCCCCGCCTGAGTGCTGTGCGTGGCTCAAACTTCGCAGACATAGGTGGCTTTGCCGTGGATGAGGAGCGTGAGAGGGTGATAGTTGTGTCTGCGATAGACAACCTGATAAAGGGCGCTTCAGGGCAGGCAGTGCAGAACATGAATCTGATGCTGGGCTTCCGCGAGGAAGAGGCGCTGAGAAGTGCAGGCATACATCCATAGGAGGTAAGAGTTTTGAAGGTTAAGGAAGTTATGACGCGTAAGGTTATAACCCTCTCCCCGGAGGCGAGCATAGAGGAGGCTGCCAGAGTGCTGAGGGAGAACAGGATAAGTGGCGCCCCCGTGGTCGAGGGAGAGAAGCTTGTGGGCATTCTCAGCGAGGCAGATTTAATGAAGTTGTTCCAGGAGGAAACAAGCCTAAACCTTATACTTCCGAGCCCTCTTGATGTTATAGAGCTTCCAATAAGGATGCACCGCAAGCTCAGTGAAGAGATAAATAAGCTTGCCGCCTCAAAGGTTAAGGATGTTATGACCCGCAAGGTTATAACCATAGAGGAGGATGCGGACATTGAGGAGGCAGCACGATTAATGGCCAAGTACGATATAAACCGCCTGCCAGTGATTGGAGAAGGCAGACTGATTGGCATAATAACGCGGGGAGATGTGATTAAGGCGCTCTGATTTTGTAAATCCTCACCTCGCCCAGGCCGCTCCTGTTGTTGTCGTAAACCTCTGTGAAGTACCTCTCGTCTTCAAACTTCTCCAAGTTTATATCAACGCCGTACTCAGAGGCGGGCTTGAAGTAGCTGAGCAGGTTGCCGTACACCTCCATGTTTCTGGAGTAGAATATGTGCGTGGCATTGTAGCGCCTTGCCAACCTCCATGCCTGCTCTGGCGAGGAGGTGTTGTAGAGCACATAGATGTCGTTCTGCACCTGCCCCGGGGCCTTTATGTAGGCGTACTCAACGTTGCGCAGAGGGAACATCCCTCCGAGAAGGGCCCTGCCGGAGGTTACTCCTGCGAACATCTGAGCGCGGTAGTAATCGGCGATTATCTTCGCCTCCTCACCTGTGTTGTCCCTGAACCAGAGCGCAGCATTGTACTCCTCGGGTACCAGACCAGTAGCCTGGAAGCGGGAGTCGAGGTTGTAATCGTATATGCCAAAAAGCAGAAGCGCTGCCAGAGCTACTAGGGCAAAGCTGCGCCACCTCTCTCCAGAGCTAACCCACCGCAGGGTGTCGCTCACCAGGATTCCCACGGCGATGGCCACGGGCTGGGCGAGGAAGGGGTAGAACCTGAAGCCCTCGAGAGGCTTCGCAAGGGTGTGCCAGGTGAGGTCCACCCTGCCCAGCGCATGCAGAATGGTTTCATTCTGGGTCTCCAGAAAAAGCGGAAGAGCCCAGAGGAGAAGAATTGAGTGCCTGCGCGGGTGGCGGAGGAGGAGATAGAGCATGCCAGCGAAGCCGAGCAAAGCGGCGATTGTGCCATATTCGGCGAGCTGCCGTTCCACAGGGTACATACCGCTGCTTGTTACCAGGGCGTTTATCCACCACCAGTACAGATCGCGTGGAAGCCACCAGAGCGCAGCTACAGCCTGCGAGATGGCAATGACGAGGAGGAGGTCTATGAGCAGGCTACGCCCCGCCTCTCGCCTTATGATAAGCCCTAAGGTAACCATCAGCAGTGAGAGGAGCACTATGAAGTAGGAGAGGTGGAGCAGGAAGTTGACGCCGAGGACAATGCCCAGGAGCACAAGCTTGAGAATGCTCCTCTGCGCTGAGCACCACATCCAGTAAAGCAGGTAGAGGGGAAGAGCAAACAGGGTGAAGCTCTGGGGGTCGGCAATACCGCTCCAGAACACAAAGCTGGGTGTGAGTGCGAGGGTGAGCGTGGCCACGGCTGCGGCGAACCTGCCGGCGAGAAATCTGGCAAGGAAGTAGATAGAAAGGGGTGTGGAGGCTTCAAGGAAGGGCAGCACGCGGGAGCAGAGTGTTGGAAGGTCAACACCTGAGGCTGAGCTGCCCAGCGCGAGAAGCAGCAGAGAGAGGGGCGGATACCAAAGGGGGACATAGCCATAGGTGCGGTACCTCAGGTCAGGCTCAGGGAGCGAATGATAGTCTAAAATGTACTGCGCCATAGCTAAGCGATACCATACGTCGCCCTGAAAGGTGAGCATATGCGGGTCCATGCTGAGCCTGGGAAGGAGCCTCAGTCCGAGGCCGAGCAGGTAGATAACGAGGAGAAAGGTAAACTCCCTCCTTTCAATGTAGAACAGCGCCCTGAAGCTTTTAGCGAGCATTGCCACCAAAAAGGTTTATGCCCTCCTGGGTTAAAAGCATAACCGTGACAAAGCTTAATTTAATCGCTGATGTGCACGCAAACCTCCCGGCGCTCGAGGCGGTGCTGGATGAGCTTCCAAAGGCAGAGACACTGCACCTGGGCGATGTGGTGGGCTACAACCCCTACCCTAGGGAGGTGATACAGCTTTTAAGGGAGAAGCGCATTCCCTCTGTGCTGGGTAACCATGACCATGCGGTTGTAACCGGGGATGCAACGTGGTTTAACCCGGTGGCGGCGAGGGCGATACAGTGGACCCGCACAGAGCTTGGCGAGGAGGAGCTGGCCTACCTTGCGGAGCTACCCCTGGAGATTAAGAATGAGCTCTGCGCAGTCCACGGCAGCCCCCGCAGGAAGCTTGAGGAGTATGTTTTTCCGGATTACCCCGATGCTTTGCTAAGCGCCTTTCTCAAGCTCGCAGAGCGCCGG